>JBAVCR010000071.1:0-2954 GCA_049586815.1 Anaeromyxobacteraceae bacterium | reverse complement strand
CCTCACCGGGCCGGCCCCCGGGGCGCGAGGCGCGCCGCCGCGAAGGGGGAGAGGTCGACCGGTCCGGGGCGCCCGAGGACGGCGGCGGCCACCGCGTCGGCGGTGACGGGGGCGAGCAGCACGCCGTTCCGGTAGTGGCCGGTGGCGTGGAAGAGCCCGGATGTCGCGGTCGCGCCCAGGATGGGCAGGCCGTCCGGCGTCGCCGGCCGGAAGTTGGACCAGGTCTCCACCACCGGGGCGGAGGAGAGCCCCGGTGCCACCTCGACGGCGAGCTCGAGCACGTGCAGCAGGCCACCCGCGGTGACCGCCTTCTCGAACCCGGCCTCCTCCATCGTCGACCCGCAGAGGATCCGCCCGTCGGCGCGGGGGACGACGTAGCCCTTGTCGGAGAAGATCACGCGCGACAGGAGGGGAGGGCGGGTGTCGAGGACGGCGATCTGGCCGCGCACCGGCCGCACCGCCCCCGCCGGCAGCCCGTGCCCCGACACCTGGAGCGACCAGGCTCCGGCGGCGAGCACCACGGCGCCGGCGGCGATGCGCCCCGACTCGTGGTCCACGCCGGCCACCCGGCCGCCCTCCACGGCGATGCCGCGCACCTGCCCGGGGAGGAAGCGGGCGCCCGCGCGGGCGGCGGCGGCGTGCAGGGCGCGCCCGAGGAGACGTGGGTCGACCGATCCCTCCGATGGGAAGAAGAGGGCGCCGCGGGTCTCGCGGGAGAGGCCGGGCTCGAGCCGGCGGGCCGCGTCGCCGTCGAGCACCTCGACCTCCACCCCGGCGCGCGCGAGCGAGGTGGCGCGCGCGGCGAGCACCGGGGTGAAGCGATCGTCGACCGAGACCTCGAGCGTGCCTCCGGCCCGGTAGCCGACCCAGGTCCCGGAGAGGCGCTCCACCTCGGCAGCGAAGCCCGGCCAGAGCCCGAGCGACGCCTTGCACAGTTCGTGAAACGGTCCGGGCTCGGCCTCGACGCCCGGGGAGAGGATGCCGCCGGCAGCGCTGGAGGCCTCGGCGCCGGGGATGCTCCGCTCGAGCACCACCACGCGGCGCCCGGCCTGGGCGAGGCGGAGCGCCACCCCGCAGCCCTGCAGGCCGGCCCCGACGACGACGACGTCCTCTTCCATGGCCTGCAACCTAGCGCCCGGGGCGGGCGCGGCCAAGGGGCGCGTCGCCCGGCTAGCGGTCCTCGAGTCCGTGCAGCAGCATGTCGGTCACGTGGCTCTTCCAGGACTCCGCGGACGGCGGCCCGTCCTGGAAGAAGGCCTGGGCCGACTCGTGGGCCGCGCCGGTGAGCGCGGCGAAGCCGGCCACGGTGAGCGCGGCCATCTCGGGATCGACCCCGGCGCGGAGGGCGTGGCCGTTGCCCTGCTTCAGCACCTCGGCGATGCGCCGCGTGGGGATCATCATGGCCGGGTCGCTGGCGATGATCTCGCGGAGGAACGGCCCCCCGTCGAGAAGCTCGCGGATCACGATCTGGCTCGCCTCGGGGTCCCGCATGCGGGTCTCGAGGTAGGCGGACACGACGCCGCGGGCGCCGCCCGAGCTCTCGAGCTGCTCGGAGATCTCCTTCGCGCCCTCGATCCAGATGGACTTCAGGATCTCCACGTAGAGGGCGCGCTTCGACGCCCAGTGCCGGTAGAGGAGCGCGACGTTGCAGCCCGCCCGTTTCGCGATCCCCTGCACCCGCGCTCCGTGGTAGCCGCGGCTCGAGAACTCGGTCCGGGCTGCGACCCAGAGGCGAGAGGCGATTCGCCCACCTGGGGCTGCGGTTGCGGTCGTGGTCGGTCCAGTGGCTTCCATGGGTCGGACCTCCTTCTTGTGGAGAGACACAATGTCCTGCAAAAATTGATTCCGGTCAAGATGGACTCATAAGGTCCATGAAGGAATCGGGCACGACCCCTTCGTGTCCCATCCGGGGCGTCCCTGGCGGTGCCTCCCTGGGCGCCCCTCCCGGGATCGGGTGCCGGGGGCCGGTGATAAAGGATGGGCGTGCGGGCCATCCTCCACCTCGACCTCGACGCCTTCTACGCGTCGGTCGAGCAGCTCGACGACCCCGGGCTGCGGGGAAAGCCGGTCATCGTGGGGGGCACCTCCGGGCGCGGCGTGGTCTGCGCCGCGAGCTACGAGGCCCGCCGCTTCGGGGTCCGGTCCGCCATGCCGACCGTGGAGGCGCGGCGCCGCTGCCCGGACGGCGTCTTCCTCCCGCCCCGCTTCGACCGCTACGGCGAGCTGTCCCGGGCCGTATTCGCCGTGTACCGGCGCTACACCCCGCAGGTCGAGCCCCTCTCCCTCGACGAGGCCTTCCTCGACGTCACCCGCAGCCGCGCACTGCACGGGCCGCCCGGGGACATCGCACGCGCCGTGAAGGACGAGGTGCGCGCCGGCACCGGCCTCACCGTCTCGGCGGGCGCCGCCGACTGCAAGATGGCGGCGAAGATCGCCTCCGACCTGGGCAAGCCGGACGGGCTCGTCCTCGTCCCGCCCGGCGGCACCGCGGAGTTCCTGGCGCCGCTGCCGGTCTCCCGCCTCTGGGGCGTGGGGCGGGTCACCGAGCAGTCCCTGCGCGCGCTCGGCATCACCACCATCGGCGAGCTGGCCCGCTTCCCCGAGCAGGTGCTCTCGGAGCGGTTCGGGTCGCAGGGGGTGCACATGCGGGCGCTCGCGCGGGGCGACGACCCGCGGCCGGTGGTCCCCGACGAGGAGGCCCGCTCCATCGGCGCCGAGGACACCTTCGAGCGCGACCTGCGCGGCGAGCAGGCCCTGCTCCCGCAGCTCCTCGACCAGTGCGTCCGGGTGGCCCGGCGGCTGCGCGAGGCCGGGGTGCGCGGCCGCGTCGTCACGCTCAAGGTGAAGTACGCCGACTTCGAGCAGGTGACCCGGCGGAGCACGCTCGACGCGCCCACCGACGACGCCGACGCGATCTACCGGTCGATCCGGGAGGACCTCCGCCGCGCCGAGCC
>JBAVCR010000070.1:0-3215 GCA_049586815.1 Anaeromyxobacteraceae bacterium | reverse complement strand
GGGGACGCCGCGGGTCGAAGGGGACGACGCGGGCGAAGGGGCTCGATCCCCCCTTCACGAGGAAGGTCACCTCGTGCCCCCGCCGCGCCAGTTCCTTCCCCAGCCACCACATGACCCGCTCCGTCCCGCCGTAGCGGACGGCGGGGAGCGTCACTCCCCGGCTGACGAGGACGATCCTCACCGGAGCGCCTTCCATGCGACGGCGGAGGCGACGAGCGCGAGGAAGATCGCGAACCCGCGTCCGAGCCGGCGCCCGTCGATCCGGACGGCCACCCGGGCCCCGCCCCAGGCCCCGGCGGCGAAGCCGAGGGCCACGGCGACGAGGAGCATCCAGGGGAGGCCGGGGCCGGTGCGGGCGTACACGAGGACGCCGGGGAGGCCGATGGGGGGCAGCATGGTGGCGAGGCTCGCTCCCTGCGCCTCGTGCTGGGTGAGGCCGACAACGGCGACGAGGAGGCCGATCATCACCACGCCGCCGCCGATGCCGAGGAGCCCCGAGAGCACTCCCGCGAGCGCCCCGATCCAGAGCCCGTGCCACTCGCTGCCCGGCCTCGCCGCGCCGGCCTCCACCGCGCGCCGACCGCGCCACGTCCACGTCGCCATGGCGACGAGGAAGCCCGCGAAGAGGAGCGCCAGCGGGCGCGCCGGGATGCGGTTCGCCACCTCCGCCCCGGCGCCGACACCCACCACGAATCCGCCCACCAGGATCGCCACGAGACGCCAGCGGGTGGGAGACTTCCTGTGGTAGGCGAGCACGGCGGGAAGGCCGATGGGCAGGAGCAGGACGGCGAGCGTGACCCCCTGCGCCTCCCGCTGGCCGAGTCCCAGGACGAGGGCGAGGAGCGGGACGAGGACGAGCCCCCCTCCGATGCCGAAGACCCCGGAGAGGATCCCCGCCGTCGCTCCGCTCGCCGCCCCGGCCAACAGCTCGGTCACGCTGCGGATGATAACGTCTCAGCCCCCTCGGGGCCCGGGCCCGGGGTCGGGACCGCTCCCGGGTCCGCGCGGCGCGCCGGATGGTGCGCCTCCAGCCGACCCCCCCTCCTGGTTTGGCGGGGCTTTCCGGCGGTCTCCCGCGGAAGCGGGATGGCACGGTGCGTGCTCCACCTCGGATCGCGCCCCGAGGGGGACGCGGCGCACATCGGTGCACACGTGCTCACCCTGGATCCCTCCGACGTCGCCACCTGGAACCACCTCCTGCCGAAGGTCATCGGCGGGACCCTCGAGCCCTCCGGCTCGGAGGAGAGCCGGATCGCTCCCGATCAGCTCGGCGCGTTCCGCTTCTTCGCCGGCACGACGCTCGCGGCGCGGTCCGATCCCCGCGCGCCCGAGTGGCTCGGGGCCGCCGCGGCCGCCGACGGGAGCGAGCTGCGCGCCAGCGCCTACCTGGCCCAGCTGGTCCGCCGGAACGGGCACCTCACCGCGCCGTCCTGCGCGTTCGACGATCCCCGCGCCTACGTCCACTTCGCCGGCCTCCCGGCCATGCAGGCCTGCCGCGCCGAGTTCGTCAGCTTCGCGGTCGACTCGCTCCCGCCCGAGGTGGGGAGCCTCCGGGTCCTCGACGTCGGCTGCGGCGACGGCGGCGTGATGCTGCAGCTGCTCCCGGCGCTGCTCGAGGCCGGCCGCTGGGACGAGGTCGCGGCGGTCACCCTGCTCGATCCGTCCCCCGAGATGCTGTCGCGGGCCAAGGGACGCGTCGCCTCGGCGTTCCCCGACGCCCGGGTGGAGGGGCGGGTCGGCCGGCTGGAGGACGTGGCGAGCCTGCTCGTCGGGCCCTACGACCTCGTCGTGGGATCGCTCTCGCTGCACCACATGCCGGCCGAGGTGAAGCGCCGGACCCTCGCCACGCTGGCCCCGGCCTTCGACCACCTGCTCCTCCTCGAGCTCGACGCCGACCACGACGCGCCGGAGGTCGGCTCCCCCGCGCTCGCCGCCTCGGTGCACCAGACCTACGGCTGGATGCTGGCCCAGATCCTGGGGCCGGACACCCCGGACGCGGTGGCCCGGGAGAGCGCCGATCGCTTCGTGGCGCCCGAGCTGGTGTCGCTCCTCACCCAGCCGCGCGGCGCCCGCAGCGAGTACCACATGCGCCGGGAGCGGTGGCACGATCTCCTCTCCGAGGCGCTCGGCCCCGACCACCGTCCCCTCGGGGTCCGCACCGCACTCGCCACGGCGCACACCGACCTGTTCGCGATGCACTTCGGCCGCCTCGGGTAGCGCGCCCGATCTGCTATCGTCGGCGGCCATGGCGCGCCGGCCCGAGCCCCCTCCGCCCTCCCCGTCCGGGCCGCGCGGCCTGCTCGGCGCCGCGGCCGTCGTCCTGCTCGGCCTCGCCGCCTATGCGAACTCCCTCCACGGCGCGTTCGTGTTCGACGACCTGGAGCAGATCGTGGAGAACCCGGCGCTGCGCGACCTGGGTTCCTTCCTCGGACCCGCCGGGTACCGCTTCCTTCCCAACCGCTTCGTCGGCTACGTCACCTTCGCGATGAACCACGCGGTCGGGGGGCTCGACCCGGTGGGCTGGCACGTCGTGAACCTGGCCATCCACCTCGCGAACGCCCTCCTCGTCTGGGCCTTCGTCCGTCTCGCCTTCCGGTCCCCCCACCTCCGGGGCTCGGCGCTCGCGCCGTCGGCCGACGCGGTGGCCTTCGTCGCGGCCGCCCTCTTCGTGGCCCACCCGCTCGCCACGCAGGCGGTGAGCTACGTCGTCCAGCGGCTCACCTCGCTCGCCGCGCTCTTCTACCTGGCGGCGGTGGTGCTCTACCTCCGCTGGCGGCTCGGGACGGGACGGCGCGCCGGCGTCGCGCTCTACGCGGCCGTGCTCGTCTCGGCGCTCCTCGCCATGCGCACGAAGGAGATCGCCTTCACCCTGCCCGTGGCGCTCGCCCTCGTGGAATGGGCACTCCTCGATGGCGGGCGCCGCCGCTGGCTCGCCATCCTCCCGGTGGTCCTCGTCGCCCTCCTCATCCCGCTCACGCTCGTCGACCTCGGGAAGCCCGCCTCGGGCGTGTTCGCATCGGCCGACGCCTCGACGCGGGTGATGGCCCCGGCCGGCCGGATGGACTACCTGCGCACGCAGGCGGTGGTGGTGGCGAGCTACCTGCGCCTCCTCGCGCTCCCCGTCGGCCAGACCGTCGATCACGAGGTGGCCATCCGGCGATCCTGGCTCGCCCCCGACGTCGCCGGATCGACGCTCCTCCTCGCCGCGCTCTTCT
>JBAVCR010000069.1:0-2193 GCA_049586815.1 Anaeromyxobacteraceae bacterium | reverse complement strand
GTCGGAGAGGTCGATGGCCGCACCTGCCGTCGCCGAGACCGAGGCCACCGCGGATCCCGCGGCGTCGCTCCCCGGCGCGATGAGGAGGTTCGTGTCGTAGCCGCCGCCGGCGGCGACGGACCCCTCGAACCGGGGTCCGTCGCCTTCGGCCGCGAGAAGTGCCAGCGCGAGCCAGAGGGCGGTCATACCGGCACCCGGTAGGCGACTACTTGCCGCCCCGGTAGCCGGAGCCCGACCCGCCGCCGTTGCCGGCGCCGCTGCCCTTGCCGGCGCCGCTGCCGCTCATCGAGCGGCTGCGCTCACGGGCCATCTCCTGCGTGGCCTGGTGGGTCGTGTCGCGGGTCCGGGTCCGATCCGGGGTGGCGGCCGACCCGTCGACGTGCGTGGACGGGTCGCGGGTCTGCTGGCGGGTCTGGTCGCCGGCGAGGGCGGGGGTGGCGAGGAGGAGGGCCGACAGGGTGAGGGCGGTCTTCAGGGACATTCTCGATCTCCGGGGTGGGTGTGGGCTGCTGTCCCCTTCAACCGGGCCGGGGCGGGATGGTCGCGCCCTGCGGCATCGTGTCGCACCACCCCGGTCGGTCGCTCAGGGGCGCAGCGCGGCCACCGTGTGGTGGTCGAGCGCCCGGTCCTTCACGATCAGTGTAGTGACCGGGGCGTCGCACTCCTCCTGCAGGACGAGGTCGTGCCCCACGCAGAGCCCGACCTGTGCGACCAGGTCCACCTTCCGCTCGTTCAGCAGCCGCGCCTGCGCGACCGGGTTGCAGATGGCCGCGAAGCGGTCTGGGTGGGCCTTCCCGAGGCCGATGGCGTCGTGGTCCACCGCGCCCACCCTGCAGCAGACGAGCTCGGTCTCTAGCCCCTCCGCCTGGAGCAGCCGCGCGAGCCGCTGCGACTCCTGGAGGAGGCTCACGCAGAAGGCGACGCCGACGCGCTTCATCCCCCGCGCCTTCGCGTAGTGGGCGACCTCCTCGACGCGGTTCCGCAGGGTGCGGTCGGGCTTGAACGGGGTGGCGTCGGCGGCCCGCATGAGCGCCTGCCGCTCGGCGCCGAGGTAGCCCGACGTGTCACCCGCCACCTCGGGGTGGGTCCGCGTCGGGCAGGTGCGCGGCATCCGCGACACGTCGCCCTTGAAGCTCCCGGCGGTGGTGCAGTGGATGCACCCGTAGGGCGGCTCTTCCCCGGCTCCCACGCTCAGCCCTCCGCCGCGTCGAGCAGCTCGGACTCGACGATCTCCTGGATGAAACGCTCCCCCACGAAGCCGGTGACGCGCTCCACCTCGCGCCGCCCCCGGAAGAAGAGCAGCGTGGGTGTGCTCATGACGCCGAGCTGGGCGGCGATGGCGCCCGACTCCGCGGCGTTCATCTCCGCGACCTTCACCCGCCCATGGTAGCGGGTGGCGACGTCGACGACGATGGGCTCGAGCATGCGGCAGGGCGAGCAGCCCGGGCCCCAGACGTCGAGGACCACGGGAAGGTCGGACCGGAGGACCTCCTGCGCGAAGTTCCGGGCATCGACGTGCACCGGCATGACCTTCGGGACCTTCGGCGCGAAGAGGGAAGACAGGAGACCCATGGTGACCTCCGGGGATCACATCCCCGCGAAGAGCATGCCCTTCGTGAGGATGACGCCGCCGAACGCGACGAGCAGGAGACCCGAGGCCCAGCGGACGGCGACCGGGTGGGAGGAGACGAGCCGGATCCGCTGGCGAAGGGCCTGGGAGCCGTAGCCGACGGCCAGCATCGGGACCGCGAAGCCGAGCGAGTACACGAGGAGGAGCGCCACCCCGGTCGCCATCGATCCCTGCGAGGCCACGAGAGCGAGGACGGAGGAGAGCATGGGGCCGACGCAGGGGATCCAGACGATCCCCAGGCTGAGCCCGAGGAGGAGGCCCGACCAGCGGCCCCGCCCGCCGGACTGGATGCGGTTCACCCAGGTGAGGTTCTTGAAGAGGTTCACGTCGGCCAGCAGCAGGAGGCCGAAGGCGATCACCATCACGCCGAAGACCTTCTCGAGCGCGGGCAGGGCCGGGCCGATCGCGCCGCCGAAGAGGCTCGTCACGATCCCCATGAGGACGAAGCTCACGGCGATGCCGGCGACGACCAGCGCCGGGCGGGAGCGGTGGTCCTCGGCCGACCCGGTGAGGATGATGGGGAGGACCGGGAGGACGCAGGGGCTCGCCACGCTGGCGAGCCC
>JBAVCR010000068.1:0-8180 GCA_049586815.1 Anaeromyxobacteraceae bacterium | reverse complement strand
GGCGAACAGCTCGCGCAGCACCTGCCGGGCCCCGGGCAGCCCGTCGTCCAGGTTCCGCATCAGGCGGGCGGCGGCGCGCACGTCGCCCGCCCAGACCCGCTCCGCGACGCTCTTCCCCGGGCCCGTCACGCGTCCTTCAGGATCGACCGGGCGATGACGAGCCGCTGGATCTCGCTCGTGCCCTCCCCGATCTCGCAGAGCTTCGCGTCCCGGAAGTACCGCTCGACCGGGAAGTCGGTGGTGTACCCGTAGCCGCCGAGGATCTGGATGGCCCGGGTGGTGGCCCGCATGGCGGCCTCGCTGGAGAAGAGCTTGCCCATCGAGGCCTCGCGGCCGAAGGGCTGCTTCGCGTCGCAGAGCGCGGCGGACCGCCACACCAGCAGGCGGGCGGCGTCGACCTCGGTGGCCATGTCGGCGAGCGCGAAGGCGATGGCCTGGAACTCGGCGATGGGCTTCCCGAAGGCCTTGCGCTCCTTCGCGTAGGCCCGGGCCTCCTCCACCGCGCCCTTCCCGAGCCCCACGGCGAGCGCGCCGATGGTGATGCGGCCGCGATCGAGGATGGAGAGCGTGTCGAGGAAGCCGTGGTCGACCTCGCCGATCCGGTTCGCGTCCGGGACCTCCACGTCCTCCATGTGGAGCTCGGCCGTGTCGGAGGAGCGCATCCCGAGCTTCCCGTGGATGGCCGACTGGCTGAAGCCCCTCATGCCCTTCTCGAGCACGAAGGCGGTGATCCCCTTCTGCGCCTTCTCCGGGGAGGTCCGGGCGAGGACGACGAAGGTGTCCCCGACGGAGCCCTGGGTGATGAACATCTTGGTACCGTTCAGGATCCAGTGGTCGCCCTTGCGGACCGCGCTGGTGCGCAGGCCGGCGGCGTCGGAGCCGGAGCCGGGCTCGGTGAGCCCCCAGGCCGCGAGCTTCTCCCCGCGGGCGAGCGGCGGGATCCAGCGCTGGCGCTGGGCGTCGCTGCCGAAGTAGCGGATCTGGCTCGAGCCCAGGCCGTTGTGGCTCGCCACCGTGAGGGCGAGCGACCCGTCGTGGCGCGCGATCTCCTCGATCACCACGGCGAGCGCCAGCATGTCGAGGCCGGCGCCGCCCAGTTCCTCGGGGACGGTCACCCCCATGAGGCCGAGCTCGCCCAGCTTGCGCACGGTGGCGAACGGGAACTCGCCGGTCTGGTCCCACTTCCGTGCGTGGGGCTTCACCTCCTCCTCGCAGAAGTCCCGCACCATCTGGCGGATCTGCTGGTGCGCGTCGTCGAGCTGGAAGTCCATGGGGCCTCGGGATCAGACGGGGAGGACGGCGCGCTTGCGCGTCGCCGGGGGCTCGTAGCCGAGCGAGTGGTACTGGTAGCGGCGGGCCAGCTCGTGGCGCAGCTCGACGCCGGGCACGACGGCGTCGACGACGAGCTCGCTCGCGAGCTTCTCGATGTCGATGTCCTGCTTGTACTCCTCGCGCAGCTTCGCCACGTAGGCGGCCCGCTCGGCCTCGGGACGCTCCTGGATCTTGTTGAAGAAGACGGCGTTCACCGCGGCCTCCGGCCCCATGACGGCGATCATCGCCTGGGGCAGCGCCAGGGTCGCGGAGGGCGCGAAGCCCGGCCCGTTCATCGCGTAGAGCCCGGCGCCGTAGGCCTTGCGGACCACCACGCAGACCCGGGGCACGGTTGCCTCCGACATGGCGCTGATCATCTTGGCGCCCGACCGGATGATGCCGGCCCGCTCCACCTTCGTCCCGATCATGAAGCCGGGGACGTCGGAGAGGTAGAGGAGCGGGATGTTGAAGGCGTCGCACAGCCAGATGAACCGGGCCGCCTTGTCGGCCGAGTCGACGAAGAGCACGCCCCCCTTCACCCTGGGCTGGTTCGCCACGATGCCCACCGGCCGCCCCTCGATGCGGGCGAGGCCGGTGACGAGCTCGCCCGCGAAGAGCCTCTTCACCTCGAAGAAGGATCCCTCGTCCACGAGGGCGTCCACGAGCTGGAGGATGTCGAAGGCGCGGTTCTGGTCCTGCGGGACGATCTCGGGGATGCGGGCCGGGTCGGTCCGCGGCGGCCGCGGCGCGACCTGCGGCGGCAGCTCGCGGAAGCTGCGCGGGAAGAAGGCGAAGTACCGGCGGGCCTCCCCGATGGCCTCCTCCTCGGTCTTGCAGAGGACGTCGCCGCACCCCGAGACCGAGCAGTGCATCCTCGCGCCGCCCATCTCCTCGAGGGTCACCTTCTCGCCGATGACCATCTCGGCCATGCGCGGCGACCCCAGGTACATGGAGGCGTTCCCGTCCACCATGAAGACCACGTCGCAGAAGGCCGGGATGTAGGCACCGCCCGCGGCCGACGGGCCGAAGAGCAGGCAGATCTGCGGGACGACGCCCGAGAGGTGCACCTCGTTGTGGAAGATGCGCCCGGCGCCGCGCCGGCCCGGGAACATCTCGATCTGGTCGGTGATGCGGGCTCCGGCCGAGTCGACCAGGTAGAAGAGCGGCACGCGCTCGCGCGCCGCGACCTCCTGGATGCGGATGATCTTCTCGACCGTGCGCTTGCCCCAGCTGCCGGCCTTCACCGTGGAGTCGTTGGCCATCACCGCGACCGGGCGGCCGTCGATGGTGCCCATGCCGGTGACGACGCCGTCGGCGGGCAGCTCGGGATCCTGGGCGTTGGCGAGGGCCCCGTCCTCGAGGAGCGACCCCTCGTCGAGGAGCAGCCGCAGCCGCTCCCGCGCGAAGAGCTTCCCCTGCTCCGCGTTCTTCTGGTGGTACTTCTCCGCGCCGCCCTTGCGGACCCGGGCCAGCTCCCGCTCGATGCGCGCTTCCGGCGTCACCGGCGTCCCGTCGTTGGCCATTCGATCTCCGTCACTCTCCGGTGAACACCGGCTTGCGCTTCTCGGCGAAGGCCTGGAGCGCCTCCAGCCGGTCCTTCGTCCCCAGGCAGTCCTGGTACATCGCGTTCTCGTGGGCGAGCGCCGCGTCGAGGTCGAGGTGCAGGCCGCCGTCGACGGCGCGCTTCGCCTGGCGGATGGAGACGGGGGCGTTCCTGGCCACCGACTCCGCCACCTCCACGGCCACCTCGCGCAGCCTGCCCGGCGGCGCCACTCGCGAGACGAGCCCCATGCCGAGCGCCTCGGCGGCGCCCACGCGCCTCCCGGTCAGGATGAGGTCCTTGGCGCGGGCCACGCCGATGGCCCGGGGGAGCCGCACCGTGCCTCCGGCCCCGGGGATGATGCCGAGGCCGACCTCGGGAAGGCCCATCTCCGCCCCCTCGACCGCGACGCGCAGGTCGCAGGCGAGCGCCATCTCGAGCCCCCCGCCCAGCGCCGCCCCGTTCAGGGCGGCCACGAAGGCCTGCGGCGCCGCCTCGACGCCCCGGAAGGCGTCTCGGAGCGAGCGGTGGAACTCGTGGACCTCGGCCGCCGACATCGTGGCGCGCTCCTTCAGGTCGGCGCCGGCGCAGAAGGCCTTGTCGCCCCGGCCGGTGATCACCACGCAGCGCAGCGCGCGGTCGTCGCGGATGCGGGCCAGGTTCTCGAGGAGCTCGCGGATCATGGCGCGGGAGAGGGCGTTGCGCCTCGCCTCGCCCTCGATGGTCCACAGCTCGAGCCCCCCCTGCCGCTCGACCGTCCACTCCCGTCCGCTCATGACTTCGCCTCCGCCGCCCCTGCCGCCGCGCGCGCGCGCACGGCCAGCTCGGCCTGCAGCGTCTTCCCGGGGAGCCTCCGCCCCACGAGGCGCTCCGCCAGCTCCCCCGCGGCGACCAGCTTCCCGAGGTCGACCCCGGTCTCGTGGCCCATGCCGTGGAGCATGTAGACGAGGTCCTCGGTGGCCAGGTTCCCGGAGGCCCCCGGCGCATAGGGGCAGCCACCCAGCCCTCCCACCGAGGCGTCGAAGGTGGTGATGCCCGCGTCGAGGCCGGCGAGCACGTTCGCGAGCGCGGTGCCGCGGGTGTCGTGGAGGTGGAGGGCGACGGAGCCGGGGCGCGCGCGGTTCGCGAGCAGGCCCACGATCTCGCGCGTCTGGTTCGGGGTGCCGACCCCGATGGTGTCGCCGAGCGAGACCTGCCAGCAGCCGAGCGCGAGGAGCCGCTCGGCGATCTCCGCCACCCGGCGCGGGTCGACCGCGCCCTCGTACGGGCACCCCCACGCCGTCGAGACGTAGCCGCGGACGCGGAGACCGGCGGCGAGCGCCGGTCCGATCACCTCGTCGAAGGCGCGGAAGGTCTCGTCGATGCTCTTGTTCACGTTCTTCCGGTTGTGCGTCTCCGAGGCCGAGAGGAAGACGGCGGCGTCGACCGGGGGCTCCGGGTGGGCCTTCCTCCGGGCCTCGAGCAGCCGCGCGAGCCCGGTGGCGTTCGGGACGAGCGCCACGTACTGCACGCCCGGGCGGGCCGGGAGCCGCTCGACCAGCTCGGCCGAGTCGGCGAGCGCCGGGATCCAGCGGGGAGAGACGAAGCTCGTGGCCTCGATGCGCGTGATGCCGGCGTCGACGAGGGCGGCGACGAGCGCCAGCTTGCCCTCGGTCGGGACGACGAGCGCCTCGTTCTGGAGCCCGTCCCGGGGCCCCACCTCGTAGACGGTGATGCGGGTCGCCATGGCGCCCTGGGAGGATCTAGGCGGCCTCGGCGCGCGGCTTCACGTTGCCGCGGATCCAGTCGACGATGGACTGGGTGGTCGTCCCGGGCAGGAACACCTGCGAGACGCCCGACTCCCGGAGCTTCGGGATGTCGTCCTGCGGGATGATGCCGCCCCCGAAGACCGTCACGTCGGCGGCGCCGCGCTCCTTCAGGGCGAGGACGACGGCCGGGAAGAGCGTGAGGTGCGCGCCCGACATGATGGAGAGGCCGACGCCGTCCACGTCCTCCTGGACGGCCGCCGCGGCGATCATCTCCGGCGTCTGGTGGAGGCCCGTGTAGATGACCTCGAAGCCCGCGTCGCGCAGGGCGCGGGCCACGATCTTGGCGCCCCGGTCGTGCCCGTCGAGACCGGGCTTCGCGACCAGGATGCGCAGGGTTCGCTCGTTCTTCTGGCTCATGCTGACCTTCTCCCGAGGGCGATCAGATCCGGAGCGTCGTCGTCGAGGCGTTCCGCCGGCCGGTCCGCCTGCCAGGTGCTGGTGATGCGAAGGAGCTCGAGGCCGCAGCGACCCGCGAGCGCCTTCCACTCCTCCGGGGTGTAGTACCGCAAATGGGCCACGCCCGCCAACACGGACCCGTCGGGTCGGATGACGCGGCGCGTGCAGGAATCCCTCCCCGTCGACGGATCGTAGCGGGAATCCTCCTCCACCCTCCCCCCGCGCGGCAGGTCCCAGGCCGCCGCAGCCGTGGGCTCCCGGCGCAGGCGGGCCGGGTTGTCGTGGTGCACGAGCAGGCGCCCCCCGGGCCGGAGCAGCGCCACCGCGGCGGCCAGGCAGCGCGCGTTCTCCTCGTCGTCGTACATGAAGAGCGACGAGTACCAGGAGTAGACGGCGTCGAAGGAGCCCGGGCGGAGCGGCAGGGCGCGCAGGTCGCCCTGGACGAGCACCGCTCCCGCGTGCCGGGCCCGGGCCAGGTACTCCGGGTTGCGGTCGAGCCCGACGAGGAGCCCGACCTCCGGGGAGAGCGCGCGGGCGTGCCGGCCGTGCCCGCAGGCGAGGTCGAGCACCCGGTGCATCTCGTTGACCCCGAGGAGCCGCCGGAGGACCTTCGCCTCGAACCCGGACATCCGGGCCGTGAGCAGGTCGGCGACCGACTCGTAGTAGAGGTCGCCGTAGTAGTCGTCGCTCCAGTGGACCTGCATCCGCCTAGAAGACACCGTCCTCCCGGTACTGGCCCCAGACCTTCCGGAAGACGTCGCAGACCTCGCCGAGCGTGGCGTAGGCCTTCACCGCCTCGATGATGGGCGGCATCACGTTCGCGCCGCCGCGGCAGGCGGCCTCGACGCCCGCCAGCGTCTCGCGGACCCGGTCGGCGCTCCGTTCCGCGCGCACGGCCTGGAGGCGTGCCACCTGCGAGCGGGCCACGCTCTCGTCGATGCGGAGCAGCGGGATGGGGTCGTCCTCCTCGATGCGGAAGTCGTTCACGCCGACCACGATGCGGTCGCCCGACTCGATCTCTCGCTGCCAGCGGTAGGCGCTCTCCGCGATCTCCCTCTGCGGGAAGCCCTCCTCCACCGCGCGGAGCATGCCGCCCATCTCGTCGATGCGCCGGATGTAGTCGAGGGCGCGCTTCTCCATCTCGTCGGTGAGGTACTCGACGTAGTAGCTGCCGGCGAGGGGGTCGGCCACGCGGTCGGCGCCCGACTCGTAGGCGATGATCTGCTGGGTCCGGAGGGCGATGCGCACCGCCTCCTCGGTGGGGAGCGCGTAGGTCTCGTCGAGGGAGTTCGTGTGCAGGGACTGCGTGCCGCCGAGCACCGCGGCCATGGCCTGGAGCGCGGTCCGGACCACGTTGTTGTAGGGCTGCTGGGCGGTGAGCGACACGCCGGCGGTCTGGGCGTGGGTGCGGAGCAGGAGCGACTCCCGCTTCCTCGCCCCGAAGCGCTCCTTCAGCGTGCGGGCCCAGATCCGGCGGGCGGCCCGGAACTTGGCGATCTCCTCGAAGAAGTCGTTGTGCACGTCCCAGAAGAAGGAGAGGCGCTGCGCGAACGAGTCGACGTCCATGCCGCGGTCGACGCACTCCTGCACGTACTCCATGCCGTCGGCGAGGGTGAAGGCCATCTCCTGGATCGCCGTCGCACCGGCCTCCCGGATGTGGTAGCCGCTGATCGACACCGGGTTCCAGCGCGGCATCTCCTTCGCGCAGAACTCGATCATGTCGACGACCATCTTCACGGCGGGGCGCGGGGGGACGATCCACTCCTTCTGGGCGATGTACTCCTTCAGCATGTCGGCCTGGATGGTCCCCCCCAGGCGGGCCCGGGGAACACCCTGCTTCTCGCCGACCGCGACGTACATCGCGAGCGCGACGACGGCGCTCGCGTTGATGGTCATGGAGGTCGTGACGTCGCCGAGGGGGATGCCCTCGAAGAGGATCTCGAAGTCCTTCAGGGTGGAGATCGCCACCCCCTCCTTGCCCACCTCGCCGCGGGACATGGCGTGGTCGGCGTCGTAGCCCATGAGCGCCGGCATGTCGAAAGCGGTGGAGAGGCCGGTCATGCCGTGCGCGAGCAGGTACTTGAATCGGGCGTTCGTGTCCTCGGGGGACCCGAATCCGGCGAACTGGCGCATGGTCCAGAGGCGGCCGCGGTACATGGTGGACTGGGGGCCGCGGGTGAAGGGATACCTGCCGGGGTAGCCGATGTCCCGCCGGTAGTCCTCCTCGGACCGGCTGGCCGGGTCGAGGATGTCCGGGATGGCCACGCCCGAGTCGGTCTGGAAGACCTTCTTCCGCCGGGGGGCCCGGGCGAGCGTCTCGGCGAGCTCGCCCGCGGTCCAGGACTCCCGCTCGGAGAGGATCCTCTGGAGCTCCTCCCGGCTGTAGACCGGATGCGCTGCACCCTGCGGGGCCGCCGGAGTCGGCTTGCGCGGCTTCCCGGGAACCTCGGGCCTCGTCTCGACTGCGGGCTTACCGGCCATGGGCGACCTCCAGATCGTTCCGTCCCCGTCGGGAGATCGTGGGTAGCGCACGGATACGAAAAAAGAAAGGGGGGGGCCAGGCTCGTGGACCGGAGGGGTCGTTGCAGTTCCGAAATGGCCCGCGGCATACTGACCGGACGTGCCCGGACCTTCACGGGGGGTCTCGTCCCCCCGGACCCGGCACGCCGGAGGGAAACGGATGAGGCGCGTTCTCGGTGCGGTGGTCCTCTCGGGCGTCTTGGCCCTCGGATGCTCCTCGTCGACGGGATCCCAGGGCCCTGCGGGCCCCACGGGCCCGACCGGACCCGCCGGCCAGGCTGGCGCGACCGGCCCGACGGGCGCCCAGGGTCCCGCAGGCGCACCCGGAGCCCCGGGGCTCGTGTGGCTCGGCGCCTGGAGCGCCCAGACCGGCTACGTCGTCGGAGACGCCGTCTCCCACCTCGGCTCGTCGTGGGTGGCCGTCGCGGCCAGCCAGGGCGTCGCGCCCCCGAACGCGCAGTCGTGGAGCCTTCTCGCCGCGGTCGGCGCCCAGGGGCCTGCGGGCGTCGCCGGCCCGCAGGGACTCCAGGGCCCACAGGGCATCCAGGGCCCGGCGGGCGCGACCGGAGCGACGGGTCCGGCAGGAGCGACCGGGCCCACCGGGC
>JBAVCR010000067.1:0-1943 GCA_049586815.1 Anaeromyxobacteraceae bacterium | reverse complement strand
CCTGGAGGAGGCGCTCTGGGAGGAGCCGCTCGAGGCGCCGCCCGGAACGCGGGCCGTCTACGGGGACCCGGGCTTCCTGGCGCTGGGGCTCCTCGTCGAGGCGGCCGGGGGTGCGCCGCTCGACCGGCTCTTCGCGGATCGGGTGGCGGCGCCGATGGGCCTTCCCGACACCTTCTTCGTCGGGCCGGGCAGGCTCCTCGCCGGGCTCGGTCCCTGCGCCGGGCGTCGCTACGCGCCCACCGAGCGGTGCCCGCACCGGCACGAGGTGAACGAGGGGACGGTGAACGACGACAACGCCTGGGCCATGGGGGGCGTGGCGGGCCACGCCGGGCTCTTCTCCACGGCGGGGAACGTCGCCCGGCTCGGGCAGGAGTGGCTGAACGCGATGGAGGGGCGGGGGCGGATCCTCGACGGCGCGGTCGCGCGGGAGTTCGCGCGGCGCGCCCCCACGCCGGGGAGCGAGCGGGCGCTGGCCTGGGACACGCCCTCCGCCGGGTCGTCGATCGGCTCCCGGCTCGGGCGCGGTCCCCTTGGCGCGATCGGCCACCTGGGCTACACGGGGTGCTCCCTCTGGATCGACCGGGACCGGCAGCTCGTCTGCTCGCTCCTCACGAACCACGTCTTTCCGGGGGGGCGGCGCCCGGCGCAGATCCTGGCGCTCCGGCAGTCCTTTCACGATGCGGTGGCGGAGGCGATGGGGTGACGAACGGAACGGCGGTCGGTGGCGCGGCGGCGAGCGGCGGGACGGCGGTGGACTGGAAGCAGGTCCGGCGGGTGCACCTCATCGGCGTGGCGGGCACGGGCATGGGCTCGTTCGCCGGCATGCTGAAGGCGGCGGGGTACGAGGTCACCGGGTCGGACGAGAACGTCTACCCGCCCATGTCGACCCAGCTGGAGCGCTGGGGCATCGAGGTCCTGCAGGGCTACCGCCCGGAGAACCTCGACCGCGCCCGGCCCGACGTGGTCGTGGTGGGAAACGTGGTCCGCGCGGTGAACCCCGAGGCCACGGCGATGCGGGAGCGCGGGCTGCCGCACGTCTCCTTCCCGGCCGCGCTCGGCGAGCTCTTCATCGGGCCGCGCCACGGCGTCGTGGTGGTGGGGACCCACGGGAAGACCACCACGAGCGCCCTCATGGGGTTCGTGCTCCACCACGCCGGGCGCGACCCGTCCTTCCTCGTGGGCGGCGTGACCCGCGACTTCGACTCGAACTTCCGGCTCGGGCGCGGCGAGGCCTTCGTCGTGGAAGGGGACGAGTACGACACGGCCTACTTCGACAAGGGGCCCAAGTTCCTGCACTACCGTCCCCGCACGGCGATCTTCACCTCCTGTGAGCTGGACCACGCCGACATCTACCGGGACGAGGCCCACTACCGGAGCGCCTTCGAGCGCTTCGTCGACATCCTGCCCGCCGACGGCTTCCTCGCCGCCTGCTCCACCTGGGAGAGCGTCCTCGAGATCTCGCGGAAGGCCCGCTGCCCGGTCGAGACCTACTCGGTGGAGCGGCCGGCCGACTGGGAGGCCCGTGGTCTCGCGCTCGGCGCGGACGGGGCCCGCTTCCGGCTCTTCCGCGGCGGCCGCGACCTGGGTCCGGTGCGCCTCGCGGTGGGCGGGGCCCACAACGTGGAGAACGCGCTCGGCGTCGCCGCCGCGGCCACCCGGCTCGGCCTGTCCTTCGAGGAGATCGCGGCCGGGCTCGAGGCCTTCCGCGGCGTGAAGCGGCGCCAGGAGGTGCGGGGCGTCGCGGGCGGGGTCACCGTCGTCGACGACTTCGCCCACCACCCCACCGCCGTCGACCGCACCCTCGCCGCCATCCAGGGCTCGTACCCAGGGGCGCGGCTCCTCGTCGCCTTCGAGCCCCGCTCCAACACGAGCCGGCGAAACCTGCACCAGGAGGAGTACGCGCGCAGCTTCGGGTCGGCGCGGGCGGTGTGGCTCCTCCGCCC
>JBAVCR010000066.1:0-3506 GCA_049586815.1 Anaeromyxobacteraceae bacterium | reverse complement strand
ACACCGTCTTCGTCGCGCCTTCGCGGGGGCGCGGCGCCGGGCCGCTGTCGGGAAGGCTGGCCGGGCTCTTCGAGAACGCCCGCTAGCCCGTCGTGCCGGCCACCCGCGCCCATTCGGCGCGGGAGCGCAGCACGCAGTCCTCGATGGCGAGCCCCTCGAAGTAGTTGCCGGTGAGCGAGAGCCGCGTGCCCGCGAGCATCCGGTCGAGCTCGGCGATGGTGCGGTCGTGTCCGAGGGCCGGGGACGGGAGCAGCGTCATGCGCTGCGTCGTCTCCTCCAGGTCGGAGGGCGACACCTGCAGGATGGAGGTGATGCGCGCGCGGCGCTCCTCCGCGGTCTTGCCGGTCTTGAAGTGGAAGGCGAAGGCGCGGCGCTCGGGGTCGGGCACCGGATCGCGGGTCACCGCCGACCAGAAGACGTCGTCGGCGGGGACGAGGAAGGCCATCTCCGGGAGCTTCACCCTGTCGCGGCGCACCACCACGCCGACGCTCTCGGTCGCGGCCATCCCGATCCGGCCGAGCTGGCTCGCCAGCTCCGGCCAGTCGGCGCGCAGCACCGCCGCGGCCATGGACGGGGGGACGGCCACCGACACCACCGCGGCCTGGAAGACGCGGCCGTCGGCGAGGCGCACCTCGTAGCCGGCGCCGCTGCGGCGCACCTCGCGGACCGGGGCGGAGGTGAGAACCTCGACGCCCGGCGTGGCGGCCACCGCCGTCGCGACGGAGCCGAGCCCCCCGTCGAGCGTGAAGCTCTTCACCACGTCCTTGCGCCGCTCCCGCTTCTTGAAGAGCGAGCCGGGCCCGGCGACCGGGAAGCCGTCGACGTTCTGCGAGGGGACCGCCGAGAGGAACGGCGCCAGGATTCGCGAGTAGTTCCGCTTCCCCACGACGCCCGAGTACCACCCGCAGGTGGTCGCGCCCTCCTTGGGCGCCCGCATCCCGCGGAAGACGTTGCGGAGGAGCTCTCCCTTGTCGAAGCGGAAGAGGACCGAGATCGGCCCCAGCATGTCGATGGCACCGCCCTGCAGGAAGGCGAAACGCTTCCGGGCGTCGCCGCGCGGCAGGATGCGATCGCGGAGCCCCGTGCCCTCGATGATCTCGAGGAACCCGGCGTAGGAGTTGTAGCAGGTGTGGGCGCCGAGCTCGTACCAGTAGCCGGAGGCGGTGCGGCGCGAATCGAGGCACCCGCCGAGCCGCTCGCTTCCCTCCAGGACGAGGACCTTCCGACCCGCCCGGGCGGCGTGCCAGGCGAAGGAGAGCCCGCTCACCCCACCACCGACGACGACGACATCCCTCGATTCCATCACGACTTTCCGACCTTTCTCTTCCGCGACGACGCGGCCGCTCAGGGTCGCATGGCGCGCCGCGGCAATCCAGCGCTTTCGCCCCCCCGGAGTGCATCGCTTCGCGCTTCCGCCGCCTCCCGCCTTGGGCTACAAGGTTCGGACCATGAAGATTGGATTTCTCGGAACGGGGACCATGGGTGCGCCCATGGCCAACAACCTGCGCAAGTCCGGCCACACCGTCACCGTCTGGAACCGGACCGCCTCCCGGGCCGAGCCGCTCGTGAAGAAGGGCGCGAAGGGCGCCGCGACCGCGCGCGAGGCCGCGGAGGGACAGGACCTCGTCTTCCTGTGCCTCTCCGACGAGAAGGCCGTCGACGCGGTGACCGGTGGCCCCGACGGCGCGCTGGCCGGGCTGGGGAAGGGAGCGGTGCTCGTCGACACCTCCACCGCCGGCGTCGCCTCTGCCCGCGCCCTCGAGGAGAAGGCTGCGGCCAGGGGCGCGACCTTCGTCGCCGCCCCGCTCCTCGGCTCCAGGTCCGCTGCGGAGAAGGCCCAGCTCACCATCGTGGCCGGCGGCCCCGCCGAGGCCCGCGAGAAGGCCCGCCCGGCGCTGCGCGCGCTGTCGGCCCGGGTCATCGAGCTCGAGAGCGCCCCGCATGCCGCCCTCATGAAGCTCGTGGTGAACTCTGTGGGCGGCGCCATGATGGCGGCCTACGCCGAGGGTCTGGCGCTCGGCGCCTCCGGCGGGCTCGACCTCGCCAAGGTGGTCGAGACGCTTCAGGCCTCGAGCTTCCACTCCCCGCTCTTCCTCATGAAGGGGGAGCAGATCCTGGCCCGCGACTGGGCCCCGCGCTTCGCCGTGACGCTGGCCGAGAAGGACCAGCGCCTCGCGCAGGAGGCGGCGAGCGCCCAGGGCGCGAAGATGCCGGTGAACGCCGCGGTGCGGAAGCTCTTCGGCGACGCCATCGCGGGGGGCCACGGCACGAACGACATGTGCTCGGTGGCCGACCTGTACTTCGGGTGGGCCGGGCTGAAGAAGTAGCGCCCAGCCGTCCTACGCGGTCGCGAGCGCCTCGCGAACGGTCTTCCACAGGTCGTCGAGGTGGAAGGGCTTGCGCACGAACCCTGCCGGCTCGAGGCCGGTGGGGAGCAGCTTCTCCCGCACCTCCTCGGGCGGCGTCGCCGAGACGAACAGCACCTTCGGGCACCTCGCGCCGAGCAGGTGCTTCAGCGCGTCGAAGAAGGCCACGCCGTCCATGCCCGGCATCCGGTAGTCGACGAGCGCCAGGTCGGGCGGGTGGAGACGGGCCAGCTCGAGCGCCACGTTGGGGTCGGAGGCGCCCTCGGCCTCGTGGCCGAGCTTCTGGACCCCGACCTGCAGGGCCTTCCGGACGATCTCCACGTCATCGACGATCAGGACTCGCGCCACGACTCACCTCGACGAGACCTGGTGCGTGGGTCGTGCCGCCGGAAACCCGAGGAATTCGGGGCACACCGATCGGGTCGTCCGGCACCCCGGGGTCGTGCCACCCGCCCCGGGGACACCCGATCCGGGGGGCATCCCCCGCTTCCTGGCAGGGAAACCCGCCCTCAGCGGTAGCGGGCGAGCGATCGCCGGACCGCGTCGCCGAAGTGGCGCCGGGCCGACGGAGGGGCGAGCACCTCGGCGTCTCCGCCGAACGAGAGGGCGAAGCGCGTGGCCCACTCGTCGCTCACCCCGGGCACCTCGACCACCGCCCCGCCCTTGCGGTCGCGCTTCACCACCCGCCACTGCCCGGGACGGGCGAGCGCCCAGGCGGCCGCAAGCGGCCCGAGGCGCAGCCGCACCGGAGGGCCGCTCGCCTCGGAGAAGAGGCGCGCCCGCGCGAGCTCGGCCTCGCCGGGGGGGTCGAAGCGCTGGTCGCCCACGGCGCACTCGCGGATGCGGTCGAGCCGGAAGGGGAGCGCGCGCCCCCGCCCCTCGTCGTGGCCCCACAGGTACCAGTGGCCGAGCCGCTGGGCCAGCGTGTACGGGTGGACCACGCGCTCGGTCTCCTCGCCGCGGGTGGCGGTGAAGTAGCGGATGCGGAGCGCACGCCGCGCCGCGATGGCCTGCTCGATGCGCCCGAGGAGCGAGTCCCTCGCCGGAGGCGATCCGGCGAAGATGCGCTCGAGCAGCTCCTCGAACAGGGCGCGCCGGTCGCGCGGCACCGCGTCGCGCAGCGCGCGCACGGCCCGCTCC
>JBAVCR010000065.1:0-4133 GCA_049586815.1 Anaeromyxobacteraceae bacterium | reverse complement strand
CTTGAGGAGGCGGCTCACCCGGGCGAGCGCCTGCAGGTGCTCGGCGCCGGCCCGCTCCGGGGCGAAGAGCGCCACGAAGAGGTGGGTGGGCCGGCCGTCGAGGGAGCGGAAGTCGACGCCCTCGCGGCTGCGCCCCAGGCAGGCGGTCAGCGCGGCGAGGCGCGGGACCTTGCAGTGGGGAACCGCGACGCCCTCCCCCACGCCCGTCGATCCCAGCTTCTCGCGGGCCGCGAGCAGCGTCGAGAGCGCGGCCGCGTCGAGGCCGGCCCTCGCCGCCACCGGACGCGCCAGCGCGGCGAGCACGGACGGCACCGAGCCGCCGGTGAGCTCCGGGAGGACGCAGTCGGGGGAGAGGATGTCGGCGAGGCGCAAGACCCACCGGCTAGCACGGCCGCCCGCCCGTTTCAAGGAACGCGGGCGGCCGCGCCGGTGCGCCTCTACGCCGGCCGGGCCTCGATGACGCCCAGCTTGTCGTCGTCGCGCCGGTAGACCACGTTGATGCCGCGCGTGCCCGAGTCCTGGAACACGTAGAAGCGGCTGTTCAGGAGGTCCATCTGCACGATGGCCTCGTCGAGGCTCATGGGCTTGGCCTGGAACTTCGAGGTCGAGACCACCCGGGACGACGG
This sequence comes from Anaeromyxobacteraceae bacterium, assembly GCA_049586815.1. Taxonomy (GTDB): domain Bacteria; phylum Myxococcota; class Myxococcia; order Myxococcales; family Anaeromyxobacteraceae; genus CAIOAK01. Next base: position 3,507 of record JBAVCR010000065.1, on the reverse strand, counting down.
CGCCTCGGCCTGCTCGTCGTGGATCTCGTGCCGGACGTCGACCGGGGTCCAGTCCTTCGGGATGAGGGTGGCCTTGTGGTTGCGCACCCGCTCCTTGTGCTTCTTCAGCTGCCGCTCGATCTTGTCGGCGGCCGCGTCGATCGACGCGTACATGTCCTCCGACTTGCCCCGGCCGCGCACCGAGAAGGGACCGGCCTTCATGGTGATCTCGGCGTGGTGGGAGAGGTTCTCCAGGTGGAGCACGGCGTGGGCCTCGGTCGGACGGTCGATGTAGCGCTGGATGTGCGCCACCTTGTCCTTCACGTGGTCCTTCAATGCCTCGGTGGGCTCGAGGTGCCGGAACGTGATGTTCACCTGCATCGTTGCCTCCTGGGTGTCACGCGGGGTGCTGAAATGAATCGGCCGCGGCGCTCCGGAATCCTCGGGACGAGGCAACCGGTGCTTCCACGGCCGACGAACTGCATGTCGCTCGAGGCGTCACGCGTTCTGTCGCCATAATAGCAGATCAGAAGAACTTCTTCCGCTTCGAGCTGGGAAGAATTCCGAGCACTTCCCGATATTTGGCGACCGTCCTGCGGGCGATCTCGATGTTCTGCCCCTTCAGGAGCTCCACGATCTTCTGGTCGGAGTGGGGCCGCTTCGGATCCTCGGCCGCCACGATCTGGCGGATGTGGTTCTTCACCGCCTCGCTCGCGATCTCGTCGCCGCCGGTGCGCGCGATGGCGGAGTTGAAGAAGAACTTGAGCTCGTAGATGCCCTGCGGCGTGTGCACGTACTTGTTCGTGGTCACGCGCGACACCGTCGACTCGTGCATGCCGATGTCCTCGGCGACGTCGCGGAGGATGAGCGGCTTCAGGTGGGCGATGCCCTTGTCGAAGAAGTCCTTCTGGAACTTCACGATCGACTCGGTGACCTTGAAGATGGTCCGCTGCCGCTGGTGGATGGAACGGATGAGCCAGACGGCGCTGCGCAGCTTGTCCTGGATGTACTCCTTGGCCGCGCCGGCGTTGCCGTTCTTCAGCGCCTGCCGGTACATCCCGGAGATGCGCAGCTTGGAGAGGCCGTCGTCGTTCAGGACCACGACGTAGCGGTCGCCCACCTTCTGCACGTGGACGTCGGGGGTGATGTACTGCGCCTCCTCGCTCGTGTAGGCGCGCCCGGGCTTGGGCTCGAAGGAGGAGATGACCTTGACCGCCTTCACCACCTGCTCGATGGGGATCTTGAGGTCGCGGGCGATGGCGGCGTAGTTCTTCGACTCGAGGTGCTTCAGGTGGCGCTCGACGATGGCCACCACCTCGGGCAGGTCGGCGTTCAGGTGCCGGGCCTGGAGCAGCAGGCACTCGCGAAGGTCGCGGGCCGCCACGCCGGGCGGGTCGAGGGACTGCACCTTGCGGAGCACCTGCTCGGCGAACTCGATGCCCACGCCGGCCTCGAAGGCCACGCGCACGAGCGGGTCGCGGACCGCCGAGTCGTCCTGCTCCCCCTCCACCGCCGGCATGCGGAAGTAGCCGTCGGGATCGAGGTTCCCGATGATGAGCATGGCCACCTGCTCCTCCTCGGGCGTGAACGCCGAGAGGCGCAGCTGCCAGACGAGGTGGTCGCCCAGGTCGCCCTTGCGGGTGAGGCTGGCCTCGTAGCCGGGGAGATCCTCGTCCCCCATGTTCTTGTTGGACGGGGCGGTGTGGCCCTGGAGCTGGTAGTGGTCGAGGTACTGGTCCCAGTCGATCTCGTTGGCGCCGTCCTCGCCCTTCACCTCCTCGGCCCGCTCCGCCTCCTTGGCCGGGGGGTCGAGCCGCTCCAGGCTGGCCTCGGCGGGGCTCGCCCCCTCCGCGCGCTCGTCCTCCTCGGGCGCCTCGTCGAGCAGCGGGTTCTCGTTGATCTCGGTGCGGATGAGGTCGACGAGCTCGAGCCGCGAGAGCTGCAGGAGCTTGATGGCCTGCTGCAGCTGGGGCGTCATCACCAGCTGCTGGCTCATCCTGAGGTGTTGCTTCAGCTCCAGGCTCATGCGCGGACCTCGGGGCGGGGCTCCTCGTCGAGGCGGAATTTCTCTCCCAGGTACACGGCGCGGGCCCGCGCGCTGCCGGCGATGTGGGCCGGCGTGCCCTCCTCGAGGATCTTTCCGTTCGACAGGATGTAGGCGCGGTCGCAGATGCCGAGCGCCTCGCGGACCGCGTGGTCGGTGAGGAGCACGCCGATGCCGCGGGAGCGGAGCGAGCCGATGAGCCGCTGCAGCTCGCCCACGGCGATGGGGTCGACGCCGGCGAAGGGCTCGTCGAAGAGGATGTAGCGCGGGTCGTTGAGGAGGCTGCGGGCCACCTCGGCGCGGCGCCGCTCGCCGCCGGAGAGCTGCTCGCCGAGCGAGCCCTGCACCTGGCCGAGGTGGAACTCCTCGAGGAGCAGGTCGGCCCGCCGCTCCCGCTCGGCGCGCCCCTTGCCGAGCGCCTCCAGCACGGCGGTGAAGTTCTGGCGGACGGTGAGCTTGCGGAAGATCGACGCCTCCTGCGGCAGGTAGCCGACCCCGCGCCGGGCGCGCAGGTGCATGGGCAGCCGGGTGAGGTCCTCGTCGCCGAGGCGGACCGTCCCGGCGTCGGGGCGCACGAGCCCGACCACCATGTTGAAGCTCGTGGTCTTGCCGGCGCCGTTCGGGCCGAGCAGCCCCACCACCTCGCCGGGGGCCACCCGGAAGGTCACGCCGTCCACGACCCGGCGGCCGCGGTAGCTCTTCGCGAGGCCGGTGGCCTCGAGGACGGCGGTCACGGGCCCGCCTCCTTCTTCTTCCGGGGCGGAAGCTCCTGGCCGGGCGGGGGCACGATGGTGCCCCGGGCCGAGGAGAGCGTGGCCTTGTCCTCGGCGAGGTCGTAGGCCAGCACCTCCCCGCGCAGCACGCTCTCGCCGTCCTTCAGGACGGGGTTCCCGGTGCAGGTCACGCGCGCGGTGCGCTCCTCGTACACGGCGGTCTCGCAGGTGACGACGCGCGTGCCGCGGGTGAGGCGCACGTCGCCGGTGCAGGTGGCCCTGCGGATCCTCCCCTCGCCGTCGTTCTCGGCGACCAGCTTGCGGCAGGTGAGCCGGGCGTCCTCCCGGGTGAGGGTCACGAGGGGCTTGCCGGTGAAGACGACCTTCCCCTCCTTGTAGAGGTACTGGACCTCCTCGGCGTCGACGGTGACCGGGGCCGAGGGCAGGCCCTGGGGCACCGCGAGGAGGAGGGCCAGGCAGGAGGAGGCGATCACGGCCGGGGGCCTCCGGCCACGAGCCGCACGCCGCCACGGACGTCGACGTCGCCGGTGCGGGGGTCGGCGGTGAAGGAGGGCCCGGCGAGCTCGTAGCCGGGTCCGGAGACCACCACCGCCTCGTCGCCCCGCACGAGACCGTCGGCCTCGGCCCACCGGGCGGACGGGGTCCGGGCGCTCGCGTCACCGCGGGTGAGGACGACGCCGCCCGAGGCCCGCCAGGTGCGTGCCGGAAGGTCGCCCTGCAGCACCGGCGCGGCCACCACGAGGTCGGGCG
>JBAVCR010000064.1:0-10983 GCA_049586815.1 Anaeromyxobacteraceae bacterium | reverse complement strand
CGCAATCTTCGTCAACCGACGGGCCAACCGCTTGTCGGCGAGTGGGGCGTCCTCGAATTCCTTCCCAATCATCCAATCGTTGGATCACACGCACTCGCGGTACGCAAGATGTGTAGGATCAACAGGCCGCCCGTCGGCGATGGGCTCGACGAGTGAAGGGTATTCCTGGAGGAGTTCGGCCGCGACCTTGCGGAGGTGTGCCGCACCCCTGGACAGCTTGAGGTCCCGGTGCAGGTAGTCGAAGAACGTCGCGAACCCGAGTTCCCGGTACGCCGCCAGGCGGTCGAACTCGGCGAGGGAGACGAGCAGGTCGGCGAGGGCGCCGCGCTCGGCGCGGAGGAGCTCTGCATGACGGAGGGACCATTCGCGTGCGTTCATGAAACGACCCTCTCACGGGAATTTCGCCCCTCGCCAGGCGGCCAGGAATGTCGCGCCACGGGACTTCCCGACCCGGGATCTCGGACGCCGCCGGGACCGTCGGGCGCCGCGCCGGCGTGAAATGCGGCGTCTCCAGCGCTGCTCCCGTGGGACATCGTGCGCGTTGCCGCAATTCGCCCGCATCGGTGTCAACGAACCGAGAGTGAACGCCCCATCGGGCCGGGGTCCGCGGCGCGGACTCGTTCGTTCGCCCTGACGGGCAGCGCTACCTGGGAACCCCCAGGTGCTCGTCCAGCCAGGCGATGAGCTCCTTCTGGACGAGGTCGTTCGGGGGCATGTGACCGGTGTCGAGGACCACGTGGCGCTTCGTCGCGGTCCCGAGCGATCGGAAGAGCGGAAGCTGGGAAGACTCGAGCGGGTACAGGAAGTCGTAGCGCCCGTTGATCAGCAGGGCGGGCTGCGTCACGAGCTGGCCAAAGTGAAAGGGGTCGGCCTCGGGCAGGCATTCCTGCGGAACGAACCCCCCTCCCATCAGGACGCCAGCACGGACTCGACCTTCGACCGCCAGGAGCAAGGGACCGAGATTCGATCCCCAGCTGTAACCGTAGAGGGCGATGCGGCCCGGATCCAGGTCGGCGCGAGTCTCCACGTAGTCGATGGTGCGGCCCAGGTCCTTGGCCCACATCACGACGTGGTCCCGCCAGTGTGCGGTCGGGGTCGGAAGGTCCGAGTCGAGGCCGTCGCCTCTCTCGAACGTCGACTTGTAGATCGGGTAGACCACCGCACGACCACCTCGCAGGACGTCGGCGAACGTCGGGACGTCGGTGTCCAGCTTCTCGCTCGACCGCCAGTGAATCGCATCCGAACCCGGAAAATAGATGACCGTCTGGTAGGGAGGGCGACCGTGGGGCGGGAGGAAGAGGAACGCCGTGACCCGCTCCCCGCCATAGGCCGCCGTGAAGGAGACCTTCTCCTTGCGCCAGCCGCTGGCGCTGTCGTCCGTGGCCTCGATCCGGGCATCGAGCGGCGTGCGGTCGTGGGCATACATGCGGACGTAGGCGCGAGCGACCTCCGGCGGCACCTGCTGCTCGCTTGCGTAGTCGCGGCTGGCCCTGGGAATCGGTGCTGCGGCTGCCGCGTCGTCCTGGGCGTCCAGGGAGACGACCAGGCGGAACCCGAAGTTGGCGTCCCGTGTGAACGGCGATCGTGCGTCGGGATCGACGAAGAGCGCGTCGGACTCGTTCCAGGCCCCCCCCAGGATGAGGCGATTGGCGCCGGTCGCGTTCCAGGCCCACTCCTTGGCGTTGCCGACGAGGTCGAGCGTGCCAAACCTTCCGAGTCCGGAGTACTGACCCGCCGGGGCCAGCGACCTGCCTCCGAAATTGCTCCATCGGACGACCTCGTGTCCGACTCCCCCGGCCGCGCGACTCCACTGGTATGCGTGCGGAAGCGACTTCCCGGCGAATGCTGCGTAGGCGCTGGCCTCGAACCAGCTCACTCCGGTGACGGGGTGGTCACCCTCTCCGTCGGGGAAATGTCCCGACGACCAGCCAGCGGGACCCGGCCGCCCGGTCCGGTCCCGGAAGAACGCCATCGCCTCCTTCCACGTCAGTCGCCGCCCGTCCTTCTCGAACGGCACCCTCCAGAACTCCGGCCGCTCGTAACCGCCTGCTTCGACGAAGTCCCGGAAGGCCCGGTTCGTGACCTCCGTCCGGTCCATCAGGAAATCGCCGAGGACGACGGGCGGGATGTGCCTGAACGGTGGAAACGCGAGCCGCACCTTCCCACCAGGAATGCGCACCATGCCCGCATATCGGTCGTCGGGTCGCTCGAGCGTGAACTTCAACTTCCGCACATCCGGACCGCCGGCGATCGCGGCTGGAAACAGGCACCCGGCTCCGAGTTCGAGTGGATCGTGCCCTTCATGTTCGATTCGCCAGCGATGGGTGCCGGCGGGAAATCGGACTGCCGGCAGCGGAGCCCGTCCAAGCCGTCGCCAGGGGGCGTCGGGCATCCGGTACGGCTTCACCGAGATGGTCGCGCCGGCCGGACTCGACTCGAGGTCGTAACGGCAGGCCACTTCCGGCCAGAGCTTCAGGAGCTGCGGATCGTCGGGGACGATGGCGGATGCCTTCTCGGCCAGGGCGTAGGCGTCCTCGAACTGAAAGCTCTCCGCCAGCTTGGCCGCCTGCGGCAGCGCCACCTGGAGCGCCCAGCGAATCCTTGCCTCCCGGTGAGCATCTCCCCCAGCACCATCGCCGCCGCCCACACGTCGGCCCGCTCGTCGACCGCGCCGCCGTCTGCCTGCTCCGGCGCCATGTACGCTGGAGTGCCTGCGCCGCTCGATCCTTCCGTCCCGAGCAGGTGCGCGAGCCCGAAGTCGAGCAGCTTCACCCGCCCATCCGAGCACAGGAACACGTTCGCGGGCTTGAGATCCCGGTGCAGGACCCCGCGTGAATGTGCGTGCGCGAGCCCCTCGGCCATCTGCTCGGCCACCCGCAGGGCCTCGTCGACGGGAATCGGTTCCTTCCCGATCCGCTCCGCGAGCGTCTCCCCCTGGAGAAGTTCCATCACCAGGTACGAGCCGGCGGGGCACGTCCCCACGTCGAAGATGGTGACGATGGCCGGGTGGTCGAGCTTCGCGACCGCCTCGGCCTCCTTCCGGATCCATTCCTCCGGGAAGACCCGCCTCGTGCGACCCGGCTTCAGGGCCTTGAGGGCGACGACCCGCCCCAGCTCCGGGTCGAACGCCTCGTACACCGCGCCGAACCCGCTCCGGCCGATCTGGCGCCGGATCCGGTAGCGGCCGACCTGGCCGCCGGCCCGCAGCGCCTCGCGCCACGCCTGCGAGGCTTCCTCCTCCGAGGCCTGCGCGATCTCCAGGAGCAGGCGCGAGACCGTGCCGGGCTCCGCGGCTCCCGCCTCGTCGCGCGTCGCGCCAGGCGCGGAACGAGAACGGCCACCCCGGCCCGAGCCGAGGTGGCCTCTCGCCCCCCCGCGGGGGCTGCCCCGCCGATCATCATCCGTTCGGGCGGGCATCCTGCGTCGCCGACGCGACCGCGAGCGACCGGTGGGTGGAGCGCGGCCCGGCGGAGACCTGGGCCACGAAGGCGCCCAGGAGCACGGCCAGGAAGGCCACGACGGCCGCGTCCCGGACGGCCGCGCAGCGCGAGACGCTGAAGTGCACGCAGTTCCCGTTCGTCATGTCTTTCCCCGCTCCGCGTTGGGTGTCCGATGCCTCTTGGAAGGGTGGAGGCGGCGGCGGGGAGGATGTGACGGGGACGGGCGGCCCCCGGAAGGGGACGATCAGGTCGCCGGCGCCGCGCCCTCCGGCGCCGGGGCCGACAGCCTGCGCATCACCGGAAGGAGCGCGACCGCGACGAGCGTGCCCAGCGTGGCCACGAGCCCCAGCCCGAGGAAGAGGTTCACGTAGAGGGGAAGGGTCTCCACCGGGCTCGTGACGTTCTCCGGCACGCTCGCGAAGGTGGCCACGTAGCTCCCCAGGTACTGCGAGATGCCGGTGGCGAGGAACCAGATGCCCATCACGAAGCCGCGAAGGCTCGGCCCCACGTAGCGCGCCACCATGGCGAGCCCGAGCCCGCTGATGAGGATCTCGCCCAGAGAGTAGAGCCCGTAACCGGCGATCATCCACCAGACCGAGACCTTCCCGGCGCTGGCGAAGCGGCCGGAGATCCCGAAGGCGAAGAAGCCCACCGCGAGGACCGCGAACCCCAGCGCGAACTTGGCGGCGATGGAGAGGTCGCCGCGCCCGGCGGCCATCCGCCCGTAGCTCCAGGCGACCAGCGGCGAGAGCAGGAAGATCCAGAGCGGGTTCAGCGCCTGCAGCTGCGCTGGGGGGATCTCGTAGCCGAAGAGGAACCGCAGGTCGACGTTGCGCAGCGCGAAGAGGGTGAGCGACGTCGACATCTGCTGGTAGAAGACGAAGAAGACGATGGTCTGGGCGGTGAGGATCCCCACCGCCACGAGGCCGCGCCGCTCGGCGGGATTCCCCCGCGCCACGAGCATGCCGAAGATCACCACCAGGGCGGCCGTGGCTCCCCACACGACCAGCCGGGCCAGCCGCAGGTCCTGCACCACCATGGTGACGAAGGCGGCGGCCGCCGCGGATCCGAGGAGCACGAGGAGGAGCTTCTTCACCCGGAGCGGCTCGAAGTCGGGCGGCGAGCCCACGTGGGCCAGGTGCCGCCGCATGAGGAAGTAGTTCGCCACCGCGAGCAGCATCCCGGCCGCGCAGACCCCGAACGCCACGTTCCAGCCCGCCCAGATGGCGATGAGCGGGGTCGCCAGCTGCGACATGGTCGCGCCGACGTTGACCGCCATGTAGTAGAGCGTGAAGGCGCCGTCGATCTTCGAGGGCTCCCCCTCGTAGATCTTGGAGACCAGGTTGGCCGGGTTGGCCTTGAAGAGGCCGTTGCCCACCGCCACCACGCCCAGCGCGGCGAAGAGCGGGCCGCCCGGGATGGCGAGCAGCACGTACCCGAGGGCCAGCACGAGCGCGCCGATGACGGTCATGCGCCGGCTCCCCAGCACCCGATCGCCGAGCCAGCCGCCCACCGACGGCGCGGCGTACACGAGCGCGGTGAAGGCGCCGAAGGTGAGGCTGGCCCGGTCGTCGGTGTAGCCGAGGCGCTGCACCATGTAGAGCAGCACCACGGCGGTCATGCCGTAGTAGCCGAACCGCTCCCACATCTCGACGAGGAAGAGGGTGGTGAAGGCCACCTTGCGGTTCGTGGCCGGGGCGGGCGCCGTCGCGGAATCGCTCATGGCGCGGCACTCTACACGGACGCCGGGGCGGCGTATCCTCCCGGGATGTTCCCGGGCGCGAGGAAGGTGCGGACGGTCCTCGCCGCGGCAGGGCTGCTCCTCGCGGCGGGAGCCCGGGCGGCCGGGGTCGCCGTCTCCTTCGATCCGGAGCTCGCCCCGCCGGAGGCGCGGTCCGCCTACGAGGCCCGCCTGCGCACCCTCGTGGACGATGCCCGGGCGCGCGTGGTGGCCGGGCTCGGCCTCGAGCCGGGGCCCGGCATCACCGTCGTGGTCCACGGGCGCGCAGGCTTCGAGGCCCGCTTCGGCGCCGAGGCCGCCCGGCTCGACCTGGCGCGCTTCGTGGGCGACACGATCCACGTGAACGGCGGCGCACGCCTCGACGACCGCCTCGCCGGCGTCGTGGTCCACGAGCTCTGCCACGCCGCGCTCGACTCCCGGGGGACGGCCCGGTCGCTGCCGCGCTGGCTCGACGAGGGGCTCTGCGAGAGCCTCTCCTGGCGGAAGCGCGGCCTCGAGGCGCCGGCCCCGAACCAGGTCGCCGAGCTGCGGCAGGCCCGGGAGCGGAAGGCGCTCGTGCCGCTCCCCCGCGAGGGCGAGCTCTCGCGCCAGGACTACCTCCGCTCCTGGGCGGCGGTGGTCTTCCTCGAGCAGCGCGTGGGCCGGGCCCGGCTCCTCGCCGCGGTGCGGGCCACCCTCGCCGGGGAGCCCTTCGACCGCGCGCTCGCCCGGGAGCTCTCCCTCACGCCGGAGGAGGTCGATGGGGGCTTCGACGCCTGGGTCGGAAGGCTCTGAAGAGCGAAAGTTCTTTGACCATCCGGGGACCTGCCCGGAAAACCCCTTCGATGACGGTCGCTTGGGATGCCGGCGCCCGCGACGCCGCGGACGTAAATCGGTAAATGTTGAAAACCCGGCCGGCGGCGGCGTAGCGTGGGCCGCCATGTCGCGCGACGGGTCCTTGCTCGGGGCGAAGGTGCGGGCGCTCCGGCGCCAGAAGGGCATCAGCCAGGTCCAGCTCGCCGACCGGCTGGGGATCTCGCCGTCCTACCTGAACCTCATCGAGCACAACCGGCGCGCCATGCCGGCGCCGCTGCTCATCAAGATCGCCGAGATCTTCGAGCTCGACCTCAAGGCGCTCTCCACCGAGCAGGACGCGCGCACGGTGGCCGACCTGATGGAGGTCTTCGGCGACCCCATCTTCGAGCACGAGGACGTGACCACCGCCGAGGTGCGCGACCTCGCCGCCCACGCGCCGACGGCCTCGCGCGGCATCCTGAAGCTCTACCACGCGTATCGCGAGGCCCGGGAGGCGGCCGACAACCTCGCCATCAAGATCTCCGGCCGCGGCGACCTCACCGGCGTCGACGCCTCGCGCATGCCCACCGAGGAGGTCTCCGACCTCATCCAGCGCCACACCAACCACTTCCCGGAGATGGAGGAGGGGGCGGAACGGCTCCTGCGCGAGTCGCGCCTGGGCGGCGACGACCTGCAGCAGGGGCTCGAGCACTACCTGCAGCGGGAGCACGGCATCCAGGTGCGCATCGAGCGCAGCGCCGAGATGGGCGACGCCATCCGCCGCTTCGACCCGGAGAAGCGCATCCTCTCGCTGTCCGAGGTGCTCCGCCGCGGCTCCCGGAACTTCCACCTCGCCTACCAGATCGGCCTCGAGACCCAGCAGGGGGTGCTCGACCGCTACGCCGCGGACCCGCTCATCACCTCCGACGCGGCCCGGGCGCTCGTGCGGGTGCTGCTCGCCAACTACTTCGCCTCCGCCGTCCTCATGCCCTACGTGCCCTTCCTCGAGGCGGCGCGGCAGGAGCGCTACGACATCGACCTGCTCGGCCACCGCTTCCGCACGAGCTACGAGCAGGTCTGCCACCGGCTCACCACGCTCCGGCGCCCCGGCGCCGAGGGAATCCCCATCCACTTCGTGCGCGTCGACGTGGCCGGGAACATCTCCAAGCGCTTCTCCGCCTCGGGGCTGCGCTTCGCGCGCTTCTCCGGCGCCTGCCCGCGCTGGAACGTCTTCCAGGCCTTCCTCACGCCGGGGATGATCCGCACCCAGCTCTCCCAGATGCCCGACGGCACGACCTACTTCTGGGTGGCGCGCTCCGTCTACAAGGAGGGCGGCGGCTACCACGCGCCCCGGACCCCGCTCGCCATCGCCATCGGCTGCGAGGTGGGGCACGCGCGCAAGATGGTCTACGCCGACGGCATGGATCTCGACTCGCGGGAGGCGGTGGTCCCGGTCGGGCTCACCTGCCGGCTCTGCGAGCGCACCGACTGCGAGCAGCGCGCCTTCCCGCCCATCCAGCACCCGCTCCAGGTGCAGGAGAACGTGCGCGGGGTGAGCTTCTTCGCGCCGGTCGGGGACCGGTAGGGCGGCCCCGTCGACTAACCGTGAACGCCGTCCTCCGGCTCGGTGATCCAGGGGGCGACGAGCAGGAGCGCCGCCACGAACCCGTAGCCGGCCACGAACGGCCAGGCCGGCCGCAGGTCCATCACCGCGTCCTGCGGGGTGAGGCGGAAGGAGTGGACGAGCCCGGTGGCGGAGAGGAGCGCGCCCACCGCGAACCAACCCGCCGCGGCGCGGAACCGGCGCTCGATGATCATCACCGTCCCGGCGGAGAGGATCATGGCGGTGAAGATGAACCCCTGGTCGAGCGCGAAGCCGCCGCGGATCCAGACGTCGGAGCCCAGGAACGCGTCGACGATCCCGTCCCCGAGCGGCGGCCCCCCGGGGCCCCCCACGCCGGCGGCCCGCAGTCCCGACTTGGCCATGAGCACGCCCCAGGCGGCGATCCCCGGGAGCAGCCCCAGCACCACCGCCGGTGCGTGGGCGCGCGGGACGGCCTGGAAGGCCTGTGCCGAGATGACCACCCCGATCCAGACCACGATGGCCAGCCCGGCGTCGATGGGCACCGCCCAGACGATCCAGGAGAGGGTCCCGGTGAGCGCCACCGCCGTCACGAAGAGGCCGTTCAGGATGGAGTAGCCGGCCCGGGCGCCGAGGGCCTTCCAGCCCGGGTGGCCGATGTAGAGGGTGGTGGGGAAGCAGGAGCCCAGGCAGGCGGCGGCCACCGTGGAGAGACCGTTCACGGCGAGTGACGGAAGGGTGGGATAGGCGTCGCCGGCCGCCTCGGCCGACTCCACGTTCTGCAAGGATCCCACCAGGGTGAAGAGTCCCATGGGGAGGATCACCGAGAGGTAGGTGGCGAGGTGGCCGCCCGAGAGCGCCTGCCAGAGCGCGGAGATCGCCGGCACCGGCGGCGAGAAGGCCGCGGCGGCGGCCGGCGTGGGCCCCACCGGCGCGATGCCGGTGGCCCAGGAGAGGAAGGTGCCGAGCAGCACCGCCACCAGTCCGCCGGGGATCCGTCCCCGGAAGCGGACCTGGCCGAAGTAGGTGAGGAGCACCACGCCGAGCGTGACGAAGCCCACCAGCGGACGCGTGAAGGCCCGGAGCAGGAAGCCGAGCGAGATGAAGCCGAGCGCGATGCCGGAGAGCGTGGAGAGGAGCGCCGCCCGCGGCGTGGCGCGCCGGATCCGGTCGGCCACGAGCGCGCCCCCGAGCTCGATGAGACCGGTGCCCAGGCAGGCGACGAGTCCGGCCTGCCAGGCCACCCGCGCCGGATCGGCGGCCCCGGCCGCCTGCGCCGCCAGCTTCGCCGGCAGCATGACGAGGAAGACGAAGGCGAAGAGGGACACCGTGTTCACGCCGAAGGGGAGCGCCGTCACGTCGGTGCGGCCGGTGCGCCGCGCGAGCCGCATGGCCTGCCAGGCGTAGTAGAGGTTGCCGAGTAGCACCGAGATGGCGGCGCCGGGCAGGATCTCCCCCCGCACCAGCTCGGCCGGGAAGCCGAGCGCGTGGCGGCAGAGGGCGTCGATGACGAGCAGCTGGACCAGGTTGTCGAGGGCCAGGCCGAAGAAGCCGTCGACGTCGCCGCGCACGAACCAGCGCAAGGTGGACCTCCCGGGCCGGGGCGGCCCGCGCGCATGGTAGCGCAGCGGCGCGGTTCGACTACGATCGGCGACATGGGAAAGGCGCCGTCGACCGCGGCCACGCGGCTCCTCCGGGAGAGGGGTGTGGCCTACACCGAGCACCTCTACCGCTACGAGGAGAAGGGCGGCACGGCGGTCTCGTCCCGCGAGCTCGGGGTGGACGAGCACGCGGTGGTGAAGACGCTGGTGATGGAGGACGACCAGGGCGAGCCCGTCGTCGTGCTCATGCACGGCGACCGGGAGGTCTCGACGAAGGCGCTCGCCCGCCAGCTCTCCCGGAGGTCGATCCAGATCTGCCGGCCCGAGGTGGCGAACCGGCACAGCGGCTACCTCGTGGGCGGCACGAGCCCCTTCGGCACCCGCAAGCGGATGCCGGTCTGCGTGGAGCGGGGCATCCTCGACCTGCCCCGCATCTACGTGAACGGCGGCAGCCGCGGCTTCCTGGTCGGGCTCGACCCGAAGGAGCTCGTGCGGGTGCTCGAGCCCACGCTCGTCGAGGTGGCGATCGAGGGCTGACCGGGCCCTCGCCGTCCCCGGGTCAGGAACCGAAGAGCCAGCGCACCGCCGCGACCGAGGCCGCGAAGCCGGCCAGGTCGGCGAGCAGCGCCGCGGGGAGCGCCTGGCGGTAGCGCGTCACCCCCACCGCGCCGAAGTAGACGGCCAGCACGTAGAAGGTGGTCTCGGTGGAGCCGGCCATGACCGAGACCAGCCGGCCGGCGTGGGAGTCGGGGCCGTCGGAGCGGAGCACGTCGGCCACCACCCCGAGCGCCGCGCCGCCCGAGAGCGGCCGCACGAGCACCATGGGAAGCACCGAGGCCGGGATCCCCACGGCGGAGAGGGCGGGGGCGAGGAGCCCGGCGAGCCCGTCCAGCGCCCCGGAGGCGCGCAGCATCCCCAGCGCCACCACCACCGCCACGAGCGCCGGGATGATCCGGACCGCGACCTGGAAGCCCTCCTTCGCGCCCTCCACGAAGACCGGGTAGACTTTCACCTTCCGTGTGAGGGCCCAGAGCGGCACGCCGGCCACGACGAGGGGGATGGCCCAGGTGGAGAGCGCGTCGAGGAGCGCCCTCATGGACGGGGGGGCTCCGGCGGGCGGGAGGCGGGGAAGGCGCGGCGGAGCGCCCAGGCCGAGGTGACGGCGGCGACGGTGGCGCAGGCCGAGGCGAGCAGCGTGGCCCCGAGGATGTCGGCGGGCTGGCGCGCCCCGGCCGCGGCCCGCAGCGCGATGACGCTCGCCGGGACGAGCTGGATGCTCGCGGTGTTGAGCGCGCAGAGGAGGGCCTGGGCGTCGGTGGCGGTGCCCGGGACCGGGTTCACCTTCTCGAGCTCCTCCATGGCCTTGAGGCCGAAGGGGGTGGCGGCGTTGCCCAGCCCGAGCATGTTGGCGGCGATGTTCATGGTCATCGCCCCCATGGCCGGGGAGTCGGGCGGCACCGAGGGGAAGAGGCGGCGCAGCACCGGCCGGGCCATCCGGCCGAGCGCCCGCACCAGCCCGGCCTCCTCGGCCACCTTCATGAGGCCGAGCCAGAGGGAGAGCACGCCCACGAGGCCGAGGGAGAGGGTGACGGCGCGTCCCGCCGACTCGGCGATGGCCCCCGGCAACGCCGCCATGCGGCCGGTGAAGGCGGCCACCGCGACCGAGGCGACGAGGAGCAGGACCCAGAGGACGCTCATCCGGCCGGATCAGAGCCCCGGGCAGAGCGAATTGCCAGTTTCTGCTAAAGGATCGCCCCGTGAAGCACGACGGGAAGGAAGGCGTGAGGATGAAGACAGGGCTCACCACGGTGCTCCTCGCGGGGGCGCTCGCGCTCGCCGCTCCGC
>JBAVCR010000063.1:0-1574 GCA_049586815.1 Anaeromyxobacteraceae bacterium | reverse complement strand
AGATCCGGTGGCGTGCGGAGGCGGCCGGACCCGATCTCCCCGCGCAGGTGGCGGCGGAGTTCCTCTGCGCGCGCGTCGCCGGGACGGTGCGGCGGCTGCAGAAGACGTAGCGCACCGGCGCCCTGCCGCTACTCGAGCCGCGCCATCTCCCGCCACGCGCCGGGGGACCCCGCCGAAGTGCAGACCCATCCCATGGGGCGACCCTCGGCCGGGCTCGAGTTCCAGACCATCGATCCCACCGTCCACGGCGGGTTGCAGTCGGGAGGCGGGCTCCCGCCGCTGGAGATCGCCACGCCGGGACCGGCGCCGACGCCGCCGACCCGGCCCACCGTCCGGCCGCGATCCCAGACGTCACCGGCGAGGTCGTAGGTGGAGATCCTCCCCCGGTACTGGTCGAGCAGCCCACCGCTGACCCGCGGCGGGTTCCCGCCCGGGAGGTCGATCCCGGCCACCGAGAAGTTCCACCCTCGCGGGGTGAGCAGGATGGTCTCGAGCGGGGGGTCGTAGCCGATGGCGGATCCGCCGACCACCGCGCCGCTCCGGACCCGGTCGACGTGGATGGCGCCGTACCCGACCTGCTTCGTCCAGGTGGCCCGGAAGCTCCCGCCCAGGATGGTGGCCGAGGCGGCGTGCTCGGGGTCGAGCCCGATCTCCACGTCCCAGCCGGCGTTGGCCTCGAAGTACGGGTGGACGAGCGTCACCTCGGTGGAGGCCCCCGTGGTCGGCGTCCCGATGACGATCCCCTGCGAGGTGGCGGCGCTCTCCAGGCTGCCGCAGAACTCGGAGGTGAGCTGGTCGAAGAGCACGCCGAAGGCCTTCTCCACCACCACCCCGGGTCCGGTGGAGGCCGTGGTGGCGAACTGCTCCACGTGGACGGTGGTGGCCTCCACGCCCGCCGCGGTCGCGCCGATCCAGAGGCCGGTCTCGCACTGGCGCGCCCGGAGGTGGGTGAGGTTGCCCTGGAGCGTCCCGCGGATGCGGAACCCGTAGCGGGCCGCGTACGACACCGCGAGGTTCCGCAGCACGGGCCACGACGCGCCGTCGATCACCACGCCGTCGCGGAAGTGACCGGGGCCCTGCCCGTAGATGGTGAAGTCGGAGAGGACGACGTTGCGCCCCGCCCCGCTCCCGTCACCGACGGTGAGGAGATCGCGGCGGACGTCGAGGTCGGCGCGGAGCGCGGTGGTGTGTGCGCCGTGCCCCTCCACGTGCACGGCGTCGCCGCGGACGACGAGCGGCGCGGCGATCCGGTACACGCCGCGGGGGAGCGCCACGGTGCCGCCCACCCCCTGGTTCCACTCGAAGGGGTCCTGGGCGGGACGGGAGGCCGCGTCGATGGCGGCCTGGACGGCGGGCGCGTCGTCCGCGACGCCGTCGCCCCGGGCTCCCCACCACTGCGGGTAGATGCGGGCGTTCGGCACCTGCACCACGAGCAGGCCGCCGTTCGGGTGGAAGATCCGGGTCACCGGACCGAGGATGGGGCCGCGCAGGGTGAGGGCTGCGCCGGCCTGCAGGTCGAAGGCCCCCGGCCCGACCATCTGCACCGGGGCCTCGATGACGATGCTGCCCGAGGC
>JBAVCR010000062.1:0-3686 GCA_049586815.1 Anaeromyxobacteraceae bacterium | reverse complement strand
GTGGAGATGCTCGACGAGCGCGCCCTCGCCGCGGTGGAGCCGGCGGCCCGGACGGTGGGCCGGGCGCTCCGCTCGCTCGCCACCGCCGTCGTCGATCCCCGCGCGGTGCTCGAGGCCCTGCGGGAGGAGCTCCTCGCCGGTGGGCGGGTGCGCATCCGCACCGGCGTCGAGGTCCTGGGCGCCTCCGGGACGTCCGCGCTCCGCACCAGCCAGGGGGAGATCGGCTTCGATCGGCTGGTGAACGCGGCCGGCGCGCACTGCGACCGCGTGGCCCGCATGTTCGGCGTGGCCGAGCACTACCGGCTCATCCCCTTCAAGGGCATCTACCGCAAGCTCCGCAAGGGGGCGCGACTCGTGGTGAAGGGGAACGTCTACCCGGTCCCCGACCCGCGCAACCCGTTCCTGGGGGTTCACTTCACCCCGAGCGTACAGGGGGACGTCTACCTGGGCCCCACCGCCATCCCCGCCTTCGGCCGGGAGAACTACGGGATCCTCCGCGGGATCGACGCCGACGGCCCGCGCATCGCCTTCGAGGACCTGGTGCTCTTCTTCCGCAACGCCGGCTTCCGCTCGGTGGCCCTCTCCGAGCCCCGGAAGTACGTCCCGGCCTTCCTCCACCGCGACGCGGCCCGACTGGTGCACGGCTTCGACCCCGCCGAGGTGGAGCCGGCCGAGAAGGTGGGCATCCGCCCCCAGCTCGTCGACTGGCGCACGAAGGAGCTGCTCATGGACTTCATCGTCGAGCGGGCCGGGGCCACGCTCCACGTGCTGAACCCGATCTCCCCGGCCTTCACGAGCTCGATGGAGCTGGCCCGCCAGGTGGTGGAGGAGCACTTCCCGGCCGGGTGAGGCCCGGCGCCGTCAGCGTCGCAGCGTCGCCACGAGCCGCCGGGGCACGAGGAGCAGGTCGAGGGCGTCCTCGATCCGGGTCACCACCACGTCGGCCGACGCGACGGCCCCGGCGGCTGCCCCCTCGGCGCCCACCACGGCGATGCCGAGCGCCGCACGGCGCAGCATCGCGGCGTCGTTCGCCCCGTTTCCCACTGCGGCGACCTCCGCGGACCCGAGGGCGCGGACGATCCGCTCCTTGTCCCGGCCGGTGTCGGCCCGCTCGAGCCGCACCGGAAGCCCGGCCAGCTGGCGCGCCGCGGTCCCGAACGTGTCGGCGGTGAGCACGCGCACCTCGAGGAGCCGCGCCAGGGCCGGAAGGCGGCGGCGGACCGCCGGAAGCAGGCGTCCGTCCCGGGCGATCGTGCCGTTCAGGTCGAGGAGCAGGTGGCGGAGCGCGAGCGCGCCCTCGCCCGGGATCTCGACCCGGAGCCGCGCCGGCCGGTCCGCCCTCATCGTCCGGGGGGCGCCGGCCAGGCCTGGAGCATCTGCCGGACGGCGGGGTCGACGGCGTCCGGGGAGACGAGCGCGTCGGTGGCGATGCCGCGCCAGACGAGGATCTTCCGGGAAGCGTCGATCACGTCGACGACGAGGCAGCTCGCGGGCACGTCGATGACGGCGATGACCGGGTTGCCGGCCGTCCCGTAGCCCCAGGCGGCGAGGTCCACCTGCTGGCCGCCCTGGAAGTAGTTCACGAGGACGTCGGGCCTCCCGCCCATCTGCCGGGCCAGCCCGATGCCGCCGAGGTCGCGGGCCAGGACGGCGTCCACCGCGAAGTAGTCGAGCGTCGCGGCGATCCGCGCCCCGCCCGGCGGGACGGGGAGGAAGTCGAAGGTCTGGAAGCGGGAGAAGTCGACCGAGTCCTGGTAGCTCGCCCCGCCCACCGGGATGCCGCCGGTGGAGGCGCACCCGGCGAGCAGGAGCGCGGCGAGGAGGACGGGAGGGCGCAGGTTCATGCCGCCTGGATACACGAGGTGGGCGGCGCCGGACAAATCTAGTTGCGGAGCGCGGCGTCGAGGCGCGCGCGGCGGGAGCCCAGGTCGACGCCCGCGCGGGTCAGCAGGAAGCGGACCTTCCCCCGCCCGGCCGGCATCTCGAGCTCGGCCTCGAAGCCGGGGCCGGAGAGGGAGCCGAGCGCGAAGGAGCGGTGCATGTTGGTCACCCGCCCCTCCATGCGGTCCTGGACCACCTCGCCCTGCCCCTCCCCGCTCCGGTGCAGCCCCACCGCCACCTCGTACAGGCTCATGGCCAGCTCCGGCTCGAGCGGGATGGTGCTCGCGAGCACGGAGATGAGGTACCAGTAGGGAGGCTTCCCGGCCATCCCGGCATGGTACCCCATTGAACCTCCTCCTCCTCGATCCAGGCGACCTCGACGGCGAACGCGCCCGCGTGGGCGGCCGCCGGGCCCGGCACGTCGTGGAGGTGCTGCGGGTCGCGCCGGGGGACCGGATCGCCGTCGGTCTCGTCGGCGGGGCCACCGGGGAGGCCGAGGTCCTCGCGGCCTCCCTCGAGGAGGTGCTCCTCGCGGTGCGGCTCGGCGCCCCACCCCCGCCCCGCTCGCCGGTCTCGCTCGTGCTCGCGCTCCCGCGCCCCAAGATCCTGCGAAAGGTCCTGCAGGCGTCGGCGGCCATGGGCATCGCGCGGATCGCGCTCGTCGGGACCTACCGGGTCGAGAAGAGCTACTTCGGCTCCCCGGTCCTCGCGCCGGAGGCCATCGAGGGCGAGCTGCGGCTCGGGCTGGAGCAGGGCCGGGACACCGTCCTCCCGGTCGTCACCCTCCACCGCTTCTTCAAGCCGTTCGTCGAGGACGACCTCGACCTCGCCTTCCCCCGGGAGGGCGCCGCACGCCTGCTCGCCCACCCGCACGCACCGGGGCCCGTCGACGCCATTCCCCGCGCCGGTCCGGCGGCGGTGGTCGCCATCGGTCCCGAGGGCGGCTTCACCCCCTACGAGGCGGAGACGCTCGCGACCCGCGGATTCACGCCCTTCTCGCTCGGCCCGCGCCCGCTCCGCGTGGACGTCGCGGTCCCGTTCACCGTGGCCCAGGTGGAGCTCTGGCTCCGCCGCGACGCCCCGGCGCTCAGGACGGCCGTGCGGTGAGGATGTCGACGCCGGAGGCGGTGACGAGCACCGTGTGCTCGAACTGCGCCGCGCGCTTCTTGTCGGCGGTGACCGCGGTCCAGCCGTCGGGCCAGATGACGTGGCGCTCGCTCCCCACCGTGATCATGGGCTCCACGGTGAAGGTCATCCCCTCCTTCATGACGTCGCGGGCCCGCGGGTCGTAGTAGTGGAGCACCTGCGGCTCGGTGTGGAAGTCCTCGCCGATGCCGTGGCCGCAGAAGGAGCGCACCACGCCGTACCCGTGGGCGGAGGCGTGCTGCTCGATGGCCTTGCCGATGTCGGAGACCGGGCGGCCCGGGCGGACCGCGCCGATGCCCTTCATCATGCACTCCTCGGCCACGCGCAGGAGCCGGCTCGACTCCTCGTCCACCTTTCCCACGGGAACGGTGGCGCAGCAGTCCCCGTGGACGCCGTCGAGGTAGAGCGTGACGTCGAGGCTCACGATGTCGCCGTCCTGCAGGGCCCGGCTGTCGGGGATGCCGTGGAGGATGACCTCGTTCACCGAGGTGCAGATGGCCTTCGGAAACCCGTGGTAGTTGAGCGGGCTCGGGTAGGCGCCGCGCCGGATGCACGCGTCGTGGGCGAGCACGTCGAGGTCCTCGGTGGTGATGCCGGGTCGGACCGCCCGCGAGAGCTCCTCGAGGACCTCGGCCGCGGCGCGTCCCGCCCTGCGCATC
>JBAVCR010000061.1:0-7325 GCA_049586815.1 Anaeromyxobacteraceae bacterium | reverse complement strand
GGGGCGGGTGGTGGAGATGCTCGGCCAGGCCGGGCTCGACGGCGCCACCTGCCGGCCGCTCCCGCCGGAGCCCGGGGCGCGGGGTCCCGCCCTGCTGCTCGCCCGTGCGCACCGCCCCGCTTCCCGTTAGCCCACACCCCGAACCGAAGGAAGGAACACCGAGATGGCCAAGACCGCCCGCAAGCTCCGCATCGCCCCGCCGTTCGAGTACGACGTGAAGGACCTCTCGCTCGCCGACTGGGGGCGCAAGGAGATCGAGCTCGCCGAGAAGGAGATGCCGGGCCTCATGGCGATCCGGCGCGAGTACGCGAGGAGGCAGCCGCTCCGGGGGCAGCGCATCACCGGCTCGCTCCACATGACCATCCAGACCGCGGTCCTCATCGAGACGCTCGTCGACCTGGGCGCCGACGTCCGCTGGGCCTCCTGCAACATCTTCTCGACCCAGGACCACGCCGCCGCCGCGGTGGTGGCCGGCCCGAAGGGCACCGCCGCCGCGCCCCGGGGCGTCCCGGTCTTCGCCTGGAAGGGCGAGACGCTCGAGGAGTACTGGGACTGCACCGAGCGGGCGCTCGACTTCGGCGGCGGCAAGGGCCCGACCCAGATCGTCGACGACGGCGGCGACGCCACGCTCCTCATCCACAAGGGCGTGGAGTTCGAGGCGGCCGGCAAGGTCCCGTCCCCCGCCACCGCCGACTCGGAGGAGTTCGCGGTGGTCCTCGGCCTCCTCGCCCGCGAGATGAAGAGGTCGCCGAAGCGCTGGACGGCGGTCGCGAAGGCCATGCGCGGCGTCACCGAGGAGACCACCACCGGCGTGCACCGGCTCTACGAGATGGAGCGGGCCGGCACGCTGCTCTTCCCCGCCATCAACGTGAACGACAGCGTCACCAAGTCGAAGTTCGACAACCTCTACGGCTGCCGCCACTCCCTCATCGACGGCCTGAACCGCGCCACCGACGTCATGCTGGCCGGCAAGATGACGGTGGTCTGCGGCTACGGCGACGTGGGCAAGGGCTGCGCCCAGGCGCTCTCGGGGCAGGGAGCCCGCGTGGTGGTCACCGAGATCGACCCCATCTGCGCGCTCCAGGCCGCCATGGAGGGCTACCAGGTGCTGCGCATCGAGGACGTCCTCGGCAAGGCCGACGTCTTCGTCACCACCACCGGCAACGTCGACGTCATCACCGTCGACCACATGAAGAAGATGAAGGACGGCGCCATCATCGGGAACATCGGCCACTTCGACAACGAGATCGACATGGCCGGCCTGAAGAAGTTCCCGGGCGTGGTGCGCACCAACATCAAGCCCCAGTTCGACAAGTGGACCTTCCCCGACGGCCACTCGATCCTGGTGCTCGCCGAGGGGCGGCTCCTCAACCTGGGCTGCGCCACCGGCCACCCGAGCTTCGTCATGTCGAACAGCTTCACCAACCAGACCATCGCCCAGATCGAGCTGGCCGAGCGCTCCGACGCGTACGGGAAGAAGGTCTACACGCTGCCGAAGCACCTCGACGAGAAGGTGGCCCGGCTGCACCTCGAGCAGATCGGCGTCAAGCTGACGAAGCTCACCCCCAAGCAGGCCTCCTACATCGGGGTCTCGCCGAAGGGGCCGTTCAAGCCCGATACTTACCGGTACTAGCGCGCCCCGCGCCGGAGGGAGGAAGCCATGGCCGAAGAGAAGATCCCCGGACCCCCGCCGTCCGAGCTCGCCCCGGGCGCGTTCAGCCTGCTCGCCGCAGGCAGCATGGGCGTGCTCTCCACCCTCTCGGCGCGCAAGCCGGGCTGGCCGCTCGGCTCGCTCGTCGCCTACGCGCTCGACGGGGTGGGGCGACCCATCTTCCTGTTCACGGAGCTCGCGCAGCACACCCGCAATCTGAGAGCCGACCCCCGGGCCTCGCTCTTCGTCCAGGAGTCCGGGGCCAGGAACCCCCAGTCCTCCGGGCGGCTCGCCCTCCTCGGCACGCTCACCCCGGTGCCGGGAGGCGAGGCCTCCGAGGCCCGGGAGCGCTACGTGGCCGTCCACCCGGAGGGGAAATCCTTCGCCGAGCTGGGCGACTTCGAGTTCTGGCACATGAACGTCGAGGAGGTCCACGTGGTGGGGGGCTTCGCCAAGGCCGGCTGGATGTCCTGGCAGGAGTTCCGGGAGAACGCCGGGCAGTGACGCCCGGGAGCGACGGGACGAGGCGCGCCGGCCCTGTCCGGGTTAAGTAGGCGCGCCATGTCCTCCAAGACCGATCTCGCCCTCGCCCACTACGCAGCGCACGCCGCCGCCTACGTGGAAGATCTCAAGACGCTGGTCCGCATCCCCAGCGTCTCCTTCGACGGCTTCCCGGCCGAGCCGGTCCGCCGGAGCGCCGAGGCCACCGCCGAGCTCATGCGCCGCCGCGGCTTCTCCCGCGTGGAGATCCTCGAGGTCCCGGGCGCGCACCCGTACGTCTTCGCCGAGCACGTGGTCGACCCGAAGGCCCCCACGGTCCTCCTCTACGCCCACCACGACGTCCAGCCGGCCGGCGACGACGAGCTGTGGGTCTCGCCCCCATTCGAGCCCACCGAGCGCGACGGCCGCCTCTTCGGGCGCGGCGCCGCCGACGACAAGGGCGGCATCCTCGTCCACGCCGCCGCCGCCGACTCCTGGATCCGGGGCGCCGGCGCGCTCCCGCTCAACCTCAAGGTGGTGATCGAGGGAGAGGAGGAGGTGGGCAGCGACCACCTCCCGCAGTTCATCGCCCGCTTCCGCGACCGGCTCGACGCCGACGCGGTGGTGCTCACCGACACCTCCAACGTCGACGCCGGCGTCCCCTGCGTGACCATCGCGCTCCGCGGGCTCGTGGTGGCGGAGGTCGAGGTCCGCGCCCTCGAGCAGAGCGTCCACTCCGGCATGTGGGGCGGCCCCATCCCCGACCCGGTGGTGGCGCTCGCCAAGATGCTCGCCCCGCTGGTCGACGACCAGGGCCGCATCGCCATCCCCGGCATCTACGACAGGGTGCGCCCCCTCACCGCGGCCGAGAAGCGGGCCATCGAGCTCCTCCCGGTGTCGCGCGAGGAGTTCCGCCGGCAGGCCGGCGTTCGCCCCGGGGTGGAGCTCCACGGCGACGCCCACCCGCTCGAGACCAACTGGTGGCAGCCGTCGCTCTCGGTGAACGCCATCCAGGCCTCGAGCCGCAAGGACGCCCGCAACATCGTGAACGACGTGGCCTGGGCCCGGGTCGGCATCCGGCTCGTTCCCGACATGGAGCCGGCCGACGTGGCCCGGCGCCTCGAGGAGGCCCTGCGGCGCCACGCCCCCTGGGGCGTCGAGGTGAAGATCCACGTGCAGAGCCACGGCCCGGCCTGGAAGACCGACGTCTCCCACCCGGCCTTCGCGGCCGCCTTCCGCGCCCTGGAGAAGGGCTACGGCCGGGAGCCGCTCGCCATCGGCTGCGGGGGCAGCATCGGCTTCGTGGAGCCGTTCGTGCACGCGCTGGGCGGGGTCCCGGCGCTGCTCATCGGCGTCGAGGATCCGCGCTCCAACGCCCACTCCGAGAACGAGAGCCTCAACCTGGCCGACTTCCACGCCGCCGTGCGCAGCGCCATCGCCCTCTACGGCGAGCTGGCCGGGGCGCTTCGTCGGTAGCGTCGTCTCCGGGTCCCGGGCGGGGTAACATGCCCCGCTTCCCGGGATCCCCCGGGGCGAGGAGGCCGATGTCCGCGAGCAAGTTTCCCCAGAAGAACGGCGAGGAGGCCCGCGCGCTGGAGCGCGCCCGCGACCTCCCCAGCATCCGCACCGCCTCCGACGTGGACGCGCTGCGCCGCGCCTTCGCCGATCACCTCCAGTTCTCGCTGGGGAAGGACGAGCACTCCGCCACCGCCCTCGACCGCTACCAGGCGGTCGCCGACGCGGTGCGCGACCGGATGATGCGCCACTGGCTGCAGACGCAGCAGACCTACTACCGGAGCGACGCCAAGCGGATCTACTACCTCTCCCTCGAGTTCCTGATGGGGAAGGCCCTCGAGAACAACCTCCTCAACCTCGGCCTCCTCGACAACATGAAGGCGGCGCTGGCGAGCCTGGGGCTCGACCTCACCGACCTCCTCGGCCAGGAGCCGGACGCCGGCCTCGGCAACGGGGGCCTGGGGCGGCTCGCCGCCTGCTTCCTCGACTCCATGGCCACGCTGGCCCTGCCTGCCTACGGGTACGGCATCCGCTACGAGTACGGCATCTTCGACCAGGAGATCCGCGACGGCTTCCAGGTGGAGCGCCCCGAGGAGTGGCTGCGCTTCGGCAACCCCTGGGAGATCGCCCGCAGCGAGAACCAGGTCCCCGTGCAGTTCTTCGGCCGCACCGAGCGCCACCCCGGGCCCGACGGCAGGGAGCGGGTGCGCTGGACCGACGGGAAGCGCGTGCTCGGCATGGCCTACGACACGCCCATCGCCGGGTTCCGCAACCGCACGGTGAACACGCTGCGCCTGTGGCGGGCGCGCTCGCCCGAGGAGTTCGACCTGGCCGATTTCAACGCCGGCGACTACCTGGCCGCCGTCGAGGACAAGAACGTCTCGGAGAACATCTCCAAGGTCCTCTACCCGAACGACCTCACCGTGATGGGCAAGGAGCTGCGGCTCCAGCAGCAGTACTTCTTCGTCGCCTGCTCGCTCCACGACATCGTGGCCCGCCACCTCAAGGTCCACGGGGGGTTCGACGACTTCGCCGACAAGGTGGCCATCCAGCTCAACGACACCCACCCGGCCATCGCCATCGCCGAGCTGATGCGCATCCTGCTCGACGAGCACGGCCTCGCCTGGGACCGGGCCTGGGAGGTGTGCCAGTCGGTCTTCGGCTACACGAACCACACCCTGCTCCCCGAGGCCCTGGAGAAGTGGACGGTGGAGCTGCTCGGGCGCGTGCTGCCGCGCCACCTCGAGATCATCTACGACGTGAACGGCCGCTTCCTGGAGTCCATCCAGGGCGACGCCCGCTTCGACGCGGCGGCGGTGGCGCGCATGTCCCTCATCGAGGAGGGCACGCCCAAGCAGGTCCGCATGGCCAACCTGGCCGTGGTCGGATCCCACTCGGTGAACGGCGTGGCCGCCCTCCACACCGAGCTCCTGCAGAACGAGCTCTTCCACGACTTCCACGCGCTCTGGCCGGAGAAGTTCAACAACAAGACGAACGGCGTGACCCCGCGCCGGTGGATCCTGCAGGCGAACCCGGAGCTGGCCTCGGCGCTGAACGAGGTGGTGGGGCCGGGGTGGATCACCGACGCCACCGAGCTCTCCCGGCTCGAGCTCGTCGTCGACGACGCCGCGTTCCGGCGCCGCTTCCGCGAGATCAAGCGGGACAACAAGGAGCGGCTGGCCGAGATCATCCTGCGCGAGAACGGCCTGGAGGTCGACACCTCCTCGCTCTTCGACGTCCAGGTGAAGCGCATCCACGAGTACAAGCGGCAGCTGCTCGACGTGCTCTTCATCGTCCACCAGTACCTGAAGATGAAGGCCGACCCGGCCTTCCGCCCGGTCCCGCGCACCTGGATCTTCGCCGGCAAGGCGGCCCCCGGGTACGTGATGGCGAAGTGGATCATCAAGCTCGTCAACTCGGTGGCGGCGGTGGTGAACGCCGACCCGGCGGTGAACGGCCACATGCGCGTGGTCTTCCTCCGCAACTACCGGGTGTCGCTCGCCGAGCGCATCTTCCCGGCCGCCGACCTGTCCGAGCAGATCTCCACCGCCGGCAAGGAGGCCTCGGGCACCGGCAACATGAAGTTCGCCATGAACGGCGCGCTCACCATCGGCACGCTCGACGGCGCCAACGTGGAGATCCGCGAGGCGGTGGGAGCGGAGAACTTCTTCCTCTTCGGGCTCACCGTGCCCGAGGTCCGGGAGCTGAAGCGCACCGGCTACAACCCGTGGGACTGGTACCGGGGCAACCCGGATCTCAAGTCCGTCGTCGACGCCATCGCGGGCGGCACCTTCTCGCCGGAGGAGCCGCGCCTCTTCCAGCCCATCGTGGACTCGCTGCTCCACGGCGGCGACACCTACCTCGTGCTCGCCGACTTCGCCGCCTACGTCGCGGCGCAGGAGCGGGTCTCCCAGGCCTGGCTCGACTACGAGCGCTGGACGCGCATGGCCATCTTGAACGTGGCCCGCTCCGGGCGGTTCTCCTCCGACCGGACCATCCGCGAGTACGCCGAGGACATCTGGGACGTGGGGCCGATCCCGATCGAGTAGCGGCCCCGGCTCGCACGCCCGGTGGACTCACCGGCGCGGCGCCCTGCGCGGCCTCCACCCGAACCGCTCGAGCGAGACCCGCCCGCGGTCGTCCACGACGACGCCCTCGGCCTCGAGGAGCGCCCGCTGCACCGCCGACCCCATCGGGTCGAGGATGGAGATGGCGGCCATGGCGCGCGGCCGGCTGCCGAGGACGCGCTGCCAGGGGATGCGGTGGCGCGTGCCGCGCAGCGCGGAGAGGGCGTACCCCACCTGCCGGGCGGCGCGCGGCGTGCCGGCGACCATCGCCACCTGGCCGTAGGTGGCGACCTTGCCGCGCGGGATGCGGGCCACGACCCGGTAGTAGGCGCGCCAACCCTCCGGGGGGTCGCCCCGACGCGTCATCCCGGCCGGGGCGGCCCGGTTTCGCTTGCCAACCATCCCCCCGAGATTACGCTCCGCGAATGACCCATGCACGCCTACCGCTCGCCGTCCTCGCCGCCGCAGGCCTCGCGGGCTGCGGCATCCAGTCCATCCCGCAGGCCAACAACGCCGTGGCCGGCGCATGGGCCGAGGTCGAGAACCAGTACCAGCGCCGGGCCGACCTCGTCCCCAACCTGGTCGAGACGGTGAAGGGCTACGCCACCCACGAGAAGGAGACGCTGGAGGGCGTCATGGCGGCGCGGGCCCAGGCCACCCAGGTGAAGCTCACGGTCGACCAGCTCACCCCGGAGAACATGAAGAAGTTCGAGCAGGCGCAGAGCGGCCTCACCGCCGCCCTGGGCAAGCTCCTCGCCGTCTCCGAGGCCTATCCCAACCTGAAGGCGAACGAGAACTTCCGCGACCTCCAGGTCCAGCTCGAGGGCACCGAGAACCGCATCTCGGTCGCGCGGCGCCGCTACATCCAGTCGGTGCAGGACTTCAACAACCTGGTCACCGTCCCTCCCACGAGCTTCACGAATAGCCTCATCTACCACCACGCGGCGAAGCCCCAGTTCACGGCCACCACGGCCGGCGCCGCCGAGGCTCCCAAGGTGAAGTTCTAGGGAGCGCGCCGTGAACCGCGGCCTGCCGGCCGCCGCACTGGCCGTCCTCGTCGCCTTCGCCGCGCCCGCCGCGGCGGCGGTCGCCGTGCCTCCGCTCACCGGCCC
>JBAVCR010000060.1:0-3773 GCA_049586815.1 Anaeromyxobacteraceae bacterium | reverse complement strand
GCCCCAGGCGGCTCCCGCCACATCCCCGGCGCCGGCACCCGCCCCGGCCGCCCCCGCGTCCACGGCGGCCGACGACCGGCCGGCCACCCAGGCCGAGGTGAAGGCCCTCACCGAGGAGGTCCGTCGCCTCAAGCTCGAGCTTTCGGTGCCCGACGTCGTCACCTTCGGCTCCTACGCCGGCATGGGCATGGGCGCCTCCAAGGTCCACTACCAGCCGAAGGGGCTCTCCATCGGCGGCTACGGCGAGCTCGTCTACACGAACTTCACCGACGACCGGGCCGACTTCGCCGAGGTGCTCCGCCTCGTCCTCTACGTGGGCTACCGCTTCAGCGACCGGATCGTCTTCAACTCCGAGATCGAGTTCGAGCACGGCGCCAAGGAGATCGGCATCGAGCTCGCCTACTTCGACTTCAAGCTCCTGGACCAGCTCCAGCTGCGCGTCGGGAACGTCCTCGTCCCGGTGGGCTTCCTGAACGAGAACCACGAGCCCATCTTCTTCTACGGCGTCTACCGGCCGAACGTGGACCGGTTCATCATCCCCACCACCTGGAACCAGAACGGGATCGGCGTCTACGGGGACGTGGGGCCGCTCCGCTACAAGGCCTACCTGCTCACCGGGATGAACGTCTTCGGCGACGAGGCGCTAGAGGCCGCGAGCTGGGTCCGCAACGCCCGGACCGGCGCCTTCGGGCCGGCGACGACCTGGGCCGGCGTGGGGAGCCTCAACGTCGACGTCGGGCCGGCCACCTTCGGCGGCAGCTTCTACGGCGGGAACGCCGGGCAGGGCTACCGGGACGTGAACGGCGCGGTGGTGTCCCCCACCATCCTCATCGGCGAGGTGCATGCGCTCCTCGCCTGGAAGGGGCTGACCGCCCGCGGCCTGCTCGCCTTCGGGTCCCTCTCGGAGGCCGGGACCGTCTCGGAGATCCTCGGCAAGGCGCCCGACCAGTACATCGGCAGCCGCTCCTGGGGCGGGTACGTCGAGGCCGGCTTCGACGTGCTGACGCTGGCCGGGAGCTCCATGTCGCTCTCCCCCTTCCTGCGCTACGAGGCGCTCAACACCCAGTCGGCCGTGGAGGGGCTCGGGGTGCTCAACCCGGCCTTCGACCGCTGGGTCATCACCACCGGCGTCGACTTCAAGCCCATTCCCCAGGTGGTCGTGAAGGCCGACTTCACGACCAGCACCAACAAGGCCTCCCAGACCCTGAGCCAGTGGGACCTGGGCCTGGGCTTCGTCTACTAGGATCGCGATGCGGACCCGGCTCGCCATGGCAGCGGCCCTCGCGCTCCTCGGGGCGTCGGCCCGGGCCGATTCACCGCCGCTCGACCCGGGTCCGCCCCGGATGCTCCGCGCCACCTTCCCCGAGGCGGAGCGGTTCGACTCCGCCGACGTGATCCTCACCGACGACCTGGCCCGGAAGATCGACGAGCTGGCCCGCTCCCGGATCGCCGAGCGGATGGTGACGTTCTACACGGCGCGCCGGGGCGCGGACGTCCTCGGGTACGCGGTGGTCCAGTCCCACGTGGTCCGCACCAAGCGGGAGACGCTCCTCGTGGCCTTCGAGCCCGACGGGCGCATCCGCCGCATCGCCGTGGTCTCGTTCCTCGAGCCGCCGGAGTACCGGCCGTCGGAGCGCTGGCTCGGCCAGTTCGCCGGCAAGGGCGCGGCGGACCGGCTCGCCGTGGGCGACGACCTCGCCCCCATCTCCGGGTCGACCCTGTCGGCCCGCGGCGTCGCCGAGCAGTCCCGCTGGCTGCTCCAGGCGCTGCAGGTGGCGAAGCAGCAGAGGAGGGTGCCGTGAGGTTCCTCGTCCAGCCCAGCCCGGCCGTGCTCGACCGCGCCCGACCGCCGGTGCGCGGCTTCCTCGCCTTCACGATGCTCCTCCTCGTCGGCTGGGTGGCCTCGCGGGCCGCCCACGGGGCGCTGTCGCCGCAGGGGCTCGCGCTCCTCCTCGAGGCCGGTCCCGGGGAGCGGCTCGGCCCGGTGGCACTCTGGGAGGAGGTGCACCAGGGGGCCTTCCTGTACGGCTTCCTGCTCCTCACCCTGGGCTCGCTCCTCGTCGTCTGCCCGATCTCGCCCCGGACCCGCAACGCGCTCCTCGGCCTCGCCACCGGCGCGGCGCTCGTCGACCTGCTCGCTCCCTTCCTGCCCCTCGCCTGGCCCGGGTTCCCGGGGTGGGCCGAGATCCGCATCGCCGCCTTCCTGGTCGCCGCGGCGACGTTCGCGGCCGCCGCCGCCGTGGGCTTCTTCACCTTCGGGCGGGAGGCGAGGCGCTCCGGTGTCTGACCCGCGCATCCGCCGCTTCGCGCTCCCCATCGCGGCCTTCGTGGCCATGGTGGCGATCGTCATGGCGACCGGCGCGGTGCTCTTCGCCCGCAAGATCGGCTTCGATGCCGGGCGGGTGCAGGCCTTCTACCTGGGGTCGGAGGCCACCTTCGCCCCGCCCCGGTCGCTCGCCGGCCTGCTCGAGGTCGCGGTCCCGCACCTGCTCGCGGTGCCGCTCCTCGTCCTCGTCACGCTCCACCTCGTGGCCTTCGCGAGCGGCGCCCGGCGGCGTCCGTTCGCCCTCCTCGCCGGGATCACCTACCTCTGCGCCGCGGTCGGCATCGGGGCCGGCTTCGCGATCCGCTTCGCCTGGCCCGCGCTCGCCCCGCTCAAGGTGGCCGCCTTCGTCGGCCTCGAGGTGACGATGCTGGGCTGGCTCCTCCTGCTCGCCGCGACCGTGCTCCCTCCGCCGCGCAAGGCGCCCCGCCCGGGCGAGGTCACGGCCCCGGCGGCCGCACCACGTGGAGCCTCCCGCTGAGGGCGGGCGAGGCGACGACCGCGTTCCCGGCCGTCACCAGCACCACCGACGCCCCGTTCCGCGCGGCGAGAGCGACCCCCTCCTCCCCGCCCAGCACGAAGACCGCCTTCCCGAGCACCTCGGCCTCGAGGGCGCTCGGGGCGAGAACGCTCGCCTGCCGGCTCGCGGTGGCCGGCCGGCAGGTCCGCGTATCGATGACGTGGTGGTAGCGGACCCCGTCCCGGACGAAGAAGCGCTCCGAGTCGCCGGTGGTGGAGAAGGCGGCGTCCTGCACCTCCATCCAGGCGAAGGGCTCCCCCGGCGCGCCGCGCGGGTCGCGCACCCCGATGCGCCAGGGACGCCCGCCGCGCGTCCCCGAGGCGAAGAGGTCGCCGCCGGCCTGGACGGTGAAGTCGCGGAGCCCGCGCCGGCGCAGCTCGAGGACGGCGCGGTCGACGCCCCATCCCTTGGCGAGCCCGCCCAGCCCCACCGCCATGCCGGAGCGGCGCAGCGAGGCCTGGCAGGGCGTCCCGGGCGTCGCGGCTTCCGGCTCGAGGACCAGGTCCGACCAGGAGACGAGCGCGCAGGCGCCCTTCACCTCCGCGTCCGTGGGGACGCGGGACGCCTCGCCGTCGCCGAAGCGCCAGACGCCCCGGAGCGCCGCCCAGGTCGGGTCGAAGAGCCCGCCGGTGCGCTCGGCCCCGGCCTTCCCGGCGCGCAGCACGTCGCAGAGGTCGCCCGGGAGCGGCACGGGGCGGCCGGTTCCCGCCGCCGCGTTGAGCGCGGAGAGGGGCGAGCCGGGACGCCACTCGTTCATCACCTGGTCGACCCGGTCGAAGACCGCGAAGGCCGCGTCCACCGCCGGTGCGGCCACGTCCGGATCGACGCCGGCCACCGTGATGGTGACCACGGTCGACATGGACGGCCGGGTCTCGGAGAGGGTCTCGACCTCCACCGCGGGCGGAGGCGCCTCTCGCGCGGCCCGCGGCA
>JBAVCR010000059.1:0-6176 GCA_049586815.1 Anaeromyxobacteraceae bacterium | reverse complement strand
GCCGGTCGCCGTCGCGCCGCCGCCTCCCGTGGTCGTGTCGCCGCCCGCCGCCGTCGGGCCGCCTCCGGCAGCGGCGCCCGCACCCATCGTGGTCCGGAAGTCCTCCGGGCTCGCCGTGAAGCCGCGGGCCGCGATGGTGAAGCGTCCGTCCGGTCCGCTCGTCAAGAGGTCCGCCGGTACGCTGGCGCGGCGCGGTCCGTCGGCGCTCGCAGTCGCGGGCAAGAAGGGGACTTCGCCCGCCCGGGAGGCCCCGGTGCGGACCGCCGGGAAGAAGGCGCCGGCGCGGAAGGGCGCGTCGAGGAAGGCGGCGCCGAAGAAGGCGGCGCCGAAGAAGGTCGCTGCCCGGAAGGCGCCTGCCCCGAAGCGCGGCCGGAAGCCGGCCAGGAGGAAGTGACCGTGCCCGAGCTTTCCGGCGCCGTGGAGCGACTCATCGACCTCGCCCTCGAGGAGGACCTCTCCCTCGGCGACGCCACCAGCGAGGCCACCATCGCCCCCGGCGCCGCCGGACGCGGCACGTTCCTCGCCAAGGAGGACCTCGTCCTCGCCGGCACGGCGGTCGCGGCCCGGGTCTTCGAGCGGCTCGGGGCGACCTGCCGGTTCGACCGGGGAGACGGAGACCGCGTCGCGCGGGGGGAGACGTTCGGGGAGGCCGCGGGCCCGATGCGGGCGCTCCTCGGCGCCGAGCGCACCGCGCTCAACTTCCTGCAGCGACTCTCGGGCGTCGCCACCGGGACCCGGAAGGCGGTCGACGCGCTGGCCGCCGAGGGGGGACGGACCCGGCTCCTCGACACCCGCAAGACCACTCCGGGCTGGCGGAGGCTCGAGAAGGAGGCCGTCCGCGCCGGGGGCGGGGTGAACCACCGCTTCTCGCTCGGCGACGGGATCCTCGTGAAGGACAACCACGTGGCAGCCTGCGGAGGGGTGGGGGAGGCGGTCCGCCGCGCCCGGACCCGCGGGAACGCCATGCTCCGGGTGGAGGTCGAGGTCGTCGACCTGCCCGGGCTGGAGGAGGCGGTCTCGGCGGGAGCCGACATCGTGCTCCTCGACAACATGGACGACGCCACCATGGCCGAGGCGGTCCGGCGCGCCCGCGGCCGGGTCCTGCTCGAGGCCAGCGGAAACATGACGATCGAGCGGCTGCCGCGCGTCGCCGCCACCGGCGTCGATTTCGTCTCCATGGGCGCCCTGACCCACAGCGCCCGGGCGGCCGACGTCTCCTTCGAGATCGAGCCGGTCGGGGGAACCCGCCCGACGGTTTGACAGGGAAGGGCGGCCCCCCGGAGAATCCGCGGATGGCCGAGGTCGCAGCGGGCAGCGAGGAACTCGTGCTGGCGTTCCTCGCCGAGGCCGCCGACGGCTTCGTGTCGGGCGAGGCCATCAGCGACAAGCTCGGGCTCTCCCGCGCCGCGGTGTGGAAGCACGTGAACGCCCTGCGGGGCCAGGGCTACCGCATCGAGGCGCTCCCCGCCCGCGGCTACCGGCTCGTCGAGATCCCCGACCGCCTCGGCGCCCTCGAGATCGGTCCCCTCCTCAACACCCACGACCTCGGGCAGACCCTGCACTGCGCGGAGGAGCTTCCGTCGACGAACGATCGGGCGAAGGAGCTCGCCGAGGAGGGAGCCGGCCACGGCGAGGTGGTCATCGCCGAGGCGCAGACGGCGGGCCGCGGACGGCGCGGGCGGGCCTGGTCGTCCCCGGCGGGGAAGAACCTCTACCTGTCGGTCGTCCTGCGCCCGGCGCTGCCTCCGCAGCGGGCGCCCGAGCTGACGCTGGTCGCCTCGGTGGCCGCCTGCGACGCCTGCCGGCAGGCCGGGGTGGAGGCGGGCATCAAGTGGCCGAACGACGTGCTCGCCGGGGGGCGGAAGCTGGCCGGCATCCTCACCGAGCTCTCCGCGGAGCCCGACCAGGTCCACTGGGTGGTGCTGGGGATCGGGGTCAACCTGAACGCCCGGGTGGACGACTTCCCCGAGGACCTCCGGAGGATCGCCACCAGCCTCTCCCTCGAGCGGGGCCAGCCGGTGCCCCGGGCGCTCTTCGCCGCGGCGCTCCTCTCCTCGCTCGAGCAGTGGCTCGACGTGCACGCCGCCGAGGGGTTCGCCCCGATCCGCGCGGCCTGGCGGGAGCGCTCGGTCACCCTCGGCCACGAGGTGGAGGTCGACGGCGACGGCGGCCCGGTCTCGGGGATCGCCGAGGACATCGACGCATCGGGGGCGCTGCTGGTGCGGGGCGCGAGCGGGATCACGCGCGTGGTGGCCGGCGACGTCAGGCTCGTACGCCGCGTTGACCCGGCAGGGGCCTGAGGCTACCCTCCCGGAGTGCTTCTCGCCATCGACGTCGGCAACACCAACACCGTGCTCGGAGCCTTCGAGGGCGCCACCCTGCGCCACCAGTGGCGGGTCGAGACCTCCCAGAGCCGCACCTACGACGAATGGGGAATCCTGGTCCGGCAGCTCTACGCCGCCGCCGCCCTCGACCCGACCCGGGTACGCTCCATCGCCATCTCCAGCGTCGTGCCGCCGCTCGCCTTCGCGCTCGAGCAGATGGCCCAGCGCTACTTCGGGGTGAAGCCGCTCTTCGTGGGACCCGGGGTGAAGACCGGCCTGCCCATCCTCTACGACAACCCCCGGGAGGTGGGCGCCGACCGGGTGGTGAACGCCGTGGCCGCCTTCGCCCGCTGGCAGCGTGGGCTCATCGTGGTCGATTTCGGCACCGCCACCACCTTCGACGCGGTCTCTCCCCGCGGCGAGTACCTGGGCGGCGCCATCGCTCCCGGCGTGTCCATCTCCATGGAGGCCCTCTTCCGCAACGCCTCCAAGCTCCCGCGGGTGGAGTTCGCCCGTCCGCCCCATGTGGTGGGAAAGAACACCGTCGCCAGCATGCAGAGCGGCCTCGTCTTCGGCTACGTCGGCCTCGTCGACGGGATCTGCGAGCGCATGCAGGCCGAGCTCACCTTCCCGGCGCTGGTCGTGGCCACCGGCGGCCTGGCCCCGCTCGTCGCCGGCCTGTCGAGGGCCATCGCCGAGGTCGACGAGTACCTCACCCTCGACGGCCTCCGCATCATCCACGAGATGAACGCGTGACCGGCACCGCCCCTCGCCCGGGAGACCGCTCCCTGCCGCCCGAGGCGGCGGAGGCCCTGGAGGAGGGGATCCGGCTCTTCCGGGCGGGAGATCCCGAGGGCGCCCACGAGCGCTTCGGCACGGCCCACCGGCGCGCCCCGTCCGACCCGCGCATCCAGTCGTGGTACGGGCTCACGCTCGTGCTCGTCGAGCGCAACTCCAACCTGGGCGTGGTCCTCGTCGACGAGGCGGTGCGCAACGGGCGCCCCGACCCGGAGCTCATCATCAACCAGTCGCAGGTCGCCATGGCGCTCGGCCAGCGCATGCGCGCCGTGCGCTCGCTGGAGCGAGGCCTGGCGCTCCATCCCGCCCATCCCGACCTGGTGGCGGCGCGGACCGCGCTGGGTCGGAGGGCCCGGCCGGTGCTCCCCTTCCTGTCCCGGCGGAACTGGCTGAACCGGGTGCTGGGGCGCATCCACCACGGGTGGACGACCCGCCACCCTCCCACCGGGGATGCCCCGCCCACCGGCGGGGACGGGTAGGCGCGTGCCCGGCTGCCCGCTCGCGCTCACGGCGCTCTCTCCCGCGCTCCACAAGCACGTCGACGAGAAGGCCCCGCTCCCGCTCCGCATGATGGGGGCGAAGGGGCTCGTCCCGGCGGTGGCGCCCGGCGACATCGCCACGCTGCTCTTCTTCCTCACCTTCGACGCCGACGCCGCGGTCCGGGAGACGGCCGCGCGCACCGCGGAGGGCCTGCCGGAGCGGATCTGGTCGGCGGCGCTCCGCTCCGAGGACGTGGAGGGGCCGGTCCTCGACTGGCTCGCCGACCGCCTCGGGTCCGCGGCGGGGGCGCTGCAGGCCATCCTGCTCAACCCGGCCACCTCCGACGAGACGGTGGCGCGGCTGGCCCCGGTCGTGCCGGCGCCGCTCGTCGAGATCATCCGGCAGAACGAGCTGCGCCTCCTGCGCCACGACGACATCGTGCGCGGCCTCTGCCGGAACCCCAACGCGCCGGCCTCCACCATCGACGGCGCCTGCGACTTCTGCGTCCGCAACGGCCTCGTGCTCCTCGACGTCCCGCAGCTCGTGGAGGCGCACCGGCGCGTCCACGGCACCGATCCGGGGGTCCGGGCCCACGAGGACTCCGCCGAGCGGCTCATGACCGAGTACCGCGCCGAGCTGGCCCACGAGGTGGAGGGCGACGCCACGGCCTCGATGCCGCCGCCCACGCCCGAGCAGGAGCAGAAGCGGCAGAACATGACCCAGCGGGTCCTCAAGATGTCGGTGGCGGAGAAGATCAAGCTCGCCACGCTGGGCAACCGGGAGGCCCGCACGCTCCTCCTCCGCGACTCCAACCGGCTGGTGAGCCTGGCGGCGGCCCAGAGCCCGCGCATCACCGACGGCGAGATCCTCGGGCTCGCCAACTCCAAGACCGCCGGCGCCGACGTCCTCCGCTACATCTACGAGAGCCGCGAGTTCCTCAAGGTGTACGCGCTCCGCGCCGCCCTGGTGCGCAACCCCAAGGTGCCGCTCCCCACCGCGCTCAGGTTCCTCCCCACGCTCCAGGAGAAGGACATCAAGGAGCTGGCCCGGGACCGGAACGTGCCGGCCACCGTCCAGGCGCAGGCCAAGGCCTGGATGATGAAGCGGGAGCAGGCCGGCAAGGGCCCGGTCGGCGGAAAGCACTGAGGGGAGCGGCGCGGATGCGGATGGGGCGGGCAATCTGGCTCTCCGCCGCGACCATGACGTCGCGGGTGCTGGGGCTCGTTCGCGACCAGCTCTTCGCCGCGCTGGTGGGGGCGAACCAGTGGTCCGACGCCTTCGTGGTCGGGTTCCGCATCCCCAACCTCCTGCGGGACCTCTTCGCCGAAGGCGCGCTCTCCTCGGCGTTCGTCCCCACCTTCGCCGAGGCCCACGCGAAGCGCGGGAAGGACGACGCCTTCCGGCTCGCCAACGCCCTCGTGGGGCTCGTCCTCGTCGTGGTGGGCACCGTGGTCGCCGGCGGCATCCTCGCCGCCCCGGTGGTCGTGGGGCTGCTCGCGCCCGGGTTCGGTCCGGAGCAGGCGGCCTTCGCCACCCTGCTGACGCGCATCATGATGCCGTTCCTCCTCCTCGTGTCGCTCTCCGCGGTGGCCATGGGCATGCTGAACGCGCAGTCGCGCTTCACCGCGCCCGCGCTCGCCCCGGCCCTCTTCAACGTGGGGGCGATCGCGGTGGGCGTCTGGCTGTGGGCCACCGGGAAGGGGCCCCAGGCCGCCGCCGTCGGCTGGTCGATCGGCACGCTGGTGGGCGGGGCCATGCAGCTCCTCGCGCAGTGGCCGAGCCTGCACGCCCAGGGCTACCGGTTCCGGCCGCACGCGGGGCGCGCGGCCCTCGCCGACCCGGGCATCCGCCGCATCGGCCGCATCATGGGGGCCGCCGTCATCGGCCTCTCCGCCACGCAGGTGAACATCCTCGTCAACACCGTCTTCGCCTCGCACGAGGTGGGCGCGAACACCTGGCTGCAGATGGCCTTCCGCCTCATGCAGCTCCCCCTCGGCGTGTTCGGCGTGGCCATCGCCACCGTGGCCGGCGCCGGGGTGGCCCAGCGGGTGGCCGCCGGCGACATGGACGGCGTGCGCGACACCCTGGGCTCGGCCATGCGGCTCGTGGCCTTCCTGAACGTCCCGGCGTCGGTGGGTCTCATCACGCTCGCCCACCCCATCATCGCCCTCGTCTACGAGCACGGCCGCTTCGACGCGGCCGACGCGTCGGCCACCGCCGACGCGCTCGTCTTCTACGCGATCGGGCTGTACGGGTACTCGGCGGTGAAGGTGTTCGCCCCGGCGTTCTACGCGCTCGACCAGGCCCGCATCCCGGTCATCGGCAGCGTGGTGGGGATGGCCTCCAACGTGGTGCTGGTGCTGCTCCTCCACCCGGTCCTGGGCTTCCGCGGCATCGCGCTCGGCACGGCGCTCGCCGCGACCGCCAACTTCGCGGTGCTCGCCACGGCGTGGAAGTGGCGACACGGCGGGATGGGGAACGCCGGCGTCTACCGGCAGCTCGCGCGGACGCTCCTCGCCTCGGCGGTGATGGTTGGGGTCGTGCTGGCGGTGAAGGCGGTCCTCGCCCCCCACC
>JBAVCR010000058.1:0-2820 GCA_049586815.1 Anaeromyxobacteraceae bacterium | reverse complement strand
CCATGATGCCGTTCCGCCGGGATCGCCTCGCGCTCGTCTCGCTGTGGGACGACGGCCCCCCGGAGGTGGCCATCCCGCGCTGGAACGACCTGCTGCGGGCCGAGGGCGCGGCGGCGGGCTACCGGATCGACGAGTCGACGCCCCGCGCCTACGTCCGCGACTGGCCCGACGGGACCGACACGCCCGGCGGGAGCATGCTCACCTTGCTCCACCGCAGGGTCGGCCTCGACGACCACGAGTTCCTGCGCCGCTGGCACGAGGGGCACTCGCCGCTCGCGCTCCGGATCCACCCGCTGTGGAACTACGTGCGGAACGTGGTCCGCTCCCCGGCGCTGCCCGGGTCGCCTTCCGTGTGCGGCATCGTGGAGGAGCAGTTCCGCACCCGCGCCGACCTCCTCGACCCGACCCGTCTCTTCGGCGGATGGCTCGGGATGCTCCCCAACATGGTCCGCGTGTACGGAGACGTGCGCAGCTTCCTCGATCTCGGCGCGCTGGAGAACTTCCTCGTCACGGAGCGCTGGCTGCGCGGCTGACGTGGGTGAGGCGCCCCCTCGGGGTCTCCGGGCCCTGGCGGGCAGGCTCCACCGTGCCGCCCTGCCCCGTCCACCGGGGGTGCGAGCATCGAAGGATGTCGCCCTCCCGACGGCTCGCCGCCTCGCTCCTCACCGAATGGGACAACGAGCCGGGGACGCCCAGCTCACCATGGAGTCTCTCGACGAGGCGCACCGCCTGGGGCTGAAGGTGGTGGTCTGGACCTGGCCCGAGCACATCGGGACGGCCTTCGACGACGCGCTCGTGTCGAGGCTCGTCGACTGGGGCGTGGACGGGATCGTCACCGACGACCCGGGCCGGCTCATCTCGATGCTCGCGGCGCGGGGGTATCCGGTGCCGCAGTCGTACCGGTGAAGGCCGCGCTCAGTAACCGAGGATCGTCCTCGCCTGCGTGGCGATCTCGAAGAGCAGCCGCGCCTCCGCTCCCATCGCGTCGTAGTCGATCAGGCTGAAGAACAGGACGAGCGACACGTCGTTCGCCGGGTCGTAGAGCATGATCGACAGGTAGCCGTTGTGGGCGCCGGTGTGGCCGTAGCCGAGGCCGGGGAAGAGCTGGAAGCCGAGACCGTAGCAGTTCGGCTCCCCGGTTGGCACCGTGCACTTCATGAGACCGACGGTGGTCTCGTCGGGGCCGGCCTTGCCGGTGAGGAGCGCCCGGTTCCAGCGCGCCAGCTGTTCGGGGGTGGAGATGAGGTTCCCCTCGGCGGTGTTGATGCTCATGTTGTCGGAGACCGTCGCGACGAGCTTCCCCGAGCCGATGTAGTCGAGGGCGTAGCCGACCGCGAAGGGGGCGGGGATCGCGGTCTCGGTGAAGAGGCTCGGGGACGAGGTCTCGGTGAGGCCGTTCGGGACGATCAGCTCCTGCGTGACGAAGGCGGAGTAGGACATCCCCGACACCCGCTCGATGATCTTCCCGAGCAGCGAGTAGCCGGTGTTGCTGTAGTGGTACTCGTCCTGCGCCGGTGTCGAGAAGGACGCCTGACAGGCGGCGACCACCCCGACCAGCTCGTCGAAGGTGAACTGGCGCGACATGTCCTGGGTGAGGAGGTAGCTCTTCCCCGCCCACGGGCACGGAGCATCGTCGGGGATGAGGGCGTTCGTGACGTCGAAGACGCCCACGCGGTGGGAGAGGAGCTTCCGGATGGTGATGCTCCCCTTGTTCGGGATGGCGTAGCCCGGCGTGTCGGGCACGTAGGGCGTCGTCGCCCCGGGGATGTTCGCCGTGATGGCATCTTCGACGTCGAGGAGGCCCCGCTGGTGGAGCAGCATGATGGCCGCCGCCGTGAAGGTCTTCGTGTTGCTCGCGATCCGGAAGTGGATGCCGGGGCTCGCGTTCTCCATGCCGGTCGCGGCGAAGTGGACGCCGGACGGGGTCGAGACGTAGAGGACGGCGCCGCCGGTGGCCGGGTAGCCGATGCCCGCGCTGTAGGCCGCCCACTTCTCGGCGACCATCCGCTGGAGCGCGACGTCGGGGTCGGGCTGACTCGATCCTCCGCAGGCGCTGGCGACCAGGAGGGTTGCGGCGAGGACCACGCTTCCGGCTCGGCTGGGTTGCCTCATCGATGTCTCTCCCCGGTGCGATCGACGGCTCGTGCCAAGAAGATGGGCACGCCCGCCGGACCTCGCAAGAGACCTCGTCGCGTCCCTCGACGACGGGGCAGAATTGCGAGGAGGCGGCACGATGGCCGCCTCCCGTCGCCTCGCTGCTGTGTGCAGAGGTGCGCTACGCCTTGCGCTTCTCCTCGACTTCCTTGGCGAGCTCGTCGAGCTTGGGGTCGTCGACCTTCTCGCCGGCGGCGGCCTTCTCGTCGGTGGGCTTGCCGGTCATGTGGGCGGCGCCGGGAGCCCAGCCGCCGGGGGTGACGGTGGCGGCCAGGTCCTGGGCGGAGCGGGAGAACATGCCGGAGACGCCGCCGACGGCGGTCTTGGCGGTGAGGTAGAGGCCGATGAAGGGGAGGAAGACGACCATGAGGCCGCCGAGGACGGGGAGGATGGTGAAGGCGGCCGCGGTGGGGACCTTCACGTAGTGCTCGGAGGTCGGGCCGGGAAGCTTCTGGCCGTCGTGGGCGATGGGGAAGATCTCCCAGTTGGACTTGGAGAGGTAGTAGCCGCCCTGCACTGCGCTTCCGCCGTTCACGGTCTTCATTTTGTGTTCTCCCTTTCTGAGGAGGAGTGTGCTCCATCGGGCCGGCGGCCGATATTGGGAGAGGTCCCGGGACCGCGGAGATTGAGTCCGGACCTGGGCACGGGAAAACACCCGAACCCGGA
>JBAVCR010000057.1:0-1511 GCA_049586815.1 Anaeromyxobacteraceae bacterium | reverse complement strand
GCTGACCCAGACGGTCAACCTTCAGCCCGCCATGACGGCGGTTAACCTGTCGCTGCTGGCCGTGCTGCGCCGGGCGAACTGCGCGTTTTCGACCTGTGCCGGACACAGCCTGGGCGAGTTCCGCGCGCTGCTCGCTGCCGGTGTCCTGACCGCTGAAGATACGACCCGGCTCGTGTTCATGCGCGGAACGCTCATGCACCGCGAAGCCACGCGGAACCGCGGCGCCATGCAGGCCATCGTCGGGCTCCCCATCGCGGAGGTCGAGGCCATTGTGGCCGAAGCCGGTACGTCCGGAACGGTCTCGGTCGCCAATCACAACGCCGAGACCCAGGTCGTCATCACCGGCGCCCCCGACGCCGTGACCCGGGCGGGAGCCCTCGCCGCCGCCCGCGGGGCCAAGGCGATTGCGCTGAAAGTGAGCGGCGCCTGGCACAGCGAACTCATGCGCGGGGCCGAGGTGGAATTCAAGGAGGCTCTTTCCAAAGTGGCCTTCCGCGCCCCCGAGAGAGAAATCATCCTCAACGTGACCGCCGAGCCTGGGACAGACCCGGTTGAAATCCACGAGGTCATGTCCCGCCAGCTCTGCAGCCCGGTGCGCTGGTACGACAGCATGCGCCGCATGGCGGACAGCGGCGTGGAAACTTTCGTCGAGGTCGGACCCGGCAAAGTGCTGTCGGGATTGATGCGCAAGATCCTGCCCCGGGATTCGCAGGCCCGGGTTCACAACATCGGAAGCCTGGACCAGTTCGAAGCGTTTTTGAAGGCGGCCGCCTGAAAGGCCTCGGCCCCGGACGCCTGCCGGGTTTTTTTATTTACACCGTTATCGTGATATGATAACAACATTCTCTTTTAATTCATGATCCCAAACTTCCAGGGCGCGGGGTTTCCATGAAAAAGAAGGATCTGGATTTCTTCAGAAAGTACCTCGAAAGCCGACACCAGGAACTATTGAGCCAGGCGGACGACACCGTGTCGGGGATGACGACCACCAACGAGAACTTCCCCGACCCGACCGACAGGGCCTCGCTGGAGGCCGACCGCAATTTCCTGCTTCGGATCCGCGACCGGGAGAGCAAGCTGATCAAGAAGATCAAGCAGGCGCTCGAGCGGATCGAGAACGGGACCTACGGGATCTGCGAATCCTGCGGTGAGGAGATCTCGGTCAAGAGGCTCAAGGCGCGGCCGGTGACGACCCAGTGCATCGAATGCAAGGCCAAAGAGGAAGCGCTGGAGAAGGCTCTTGGAATTTAAGCGTCCGACCGCCATCGACCTGCATATCCACTCCACGGCCTCGGACGGAACGCTCTCACCCGCAACCCTGGTCGCCATGGCCGTGAACCTCGGCCTCGGGGCGATCGCCATCACGGACCACGACTCGATCGCCGGCAGCCGGGAAGCCCTGCTCGAGGGCATTCCCGACGCGCTCGGGTTCCTCACTGGGGTCGAAATCAGCGCCGAGCCACCACCCTCATACCCGGGATCCGGCAGCATCCATATCCTCGGTTACGGGA
>JBAVCR010000056.1:0-2944 GCA_049586815.1 Anaeromyxobacteraceae bacterium | reverse complement strand
GCCGGTGCGGGCGCGACGGCCGGGGGGGGAGGGGGCAGGGTGGCCACGGCGCTCCCCAGGGTGGGCACGCCCCGGGCCTTGAGCGCGTGCTCGACCACCTCGCGGAAGACCGGCGCGGCCACGTCGCCGCCGTAGACCTCCCCCTTCGGCTCGTCGATGAAGACCCCGATGACGATGCGGGGCGCGTCGGAGGGGGCGAAGCCCACGAAGGAGGAGAAGCGCTTGTCGGCGGAGTAGCCACCGGTGGCCGCGTCGGCCTTCTGGGCGGTACCGGTCTTCCCGGCGACCTTCCACCCCTCGAGCCGGGCCTTCTTGCCGGTCCCGTCGGCGTCGGCGACCACGCCCTCGAGCCAGCGGGTGACCTGCGCGGCCGTCTCGGCGGAGATGACCCGGCGCACCGGCGTGGGCGTCGCC
The DNA here is from genome assembly GCA_049586815.1 of Anaeromyxobacteraceae bacterium. Lineage (GTDB taxonomy): Bacteria > Myxococcota > Myxococcia > Myxococcales > Anaeromyxobacteraceae > CAIOAK01. Next base: position 2,530 of record JBAVCR010000056.1, on the reverse strand, counting down.
TCGGAGAGCACGTCGCCGGTCGCGGGGTCGACCACGCGCCGGACGATCCAGGGCTTCATGAGGACGCCGCGGTTGGCGATCGCCCCCATGGCCATGGTGATCTGGAGCGGGGTGGCGGTCAGGCCCTGGCCGAAGCTCTGGTTCGCGAGGGCGATGTCGGCCTTCGGGAAGGGGACCTGCCCGCGGGGCTCCCCGGGGATCCCCGTGCCGGTCCGCTCGCCGAAGCCGAACGACAGGAAGGCCTGCTGGAGCCGCTCGCGCCCCAGGCGCTGGCCGATCTTGGCCGAGCAGATGTTGGAGCTCGCCGCCATCACCCGGGCGGGCGGCACCCAGCCCAGCCCCTTGTGGTCGTGGATGGTGTGCTTCCCCACGACCATCTTCCCGTTCTCGCAGAAGAGCGGGGTCTCCGGGCCGATGGCCCCCTCGTCGAGGGCCCGCGAGATGACCACGGCCTTGGCCGTCGACCCCACCTCGAAGGTGTCGAGCACGGCGCGGTTGCGCAGGTCCTCCTTGCGCGGCGCGTTCGGGTTGAGGAGCGGCGCGGTGGCGAGCGCCAGGATCTCGCCCGACGCCGGGTCGACGGCGACGAGCATCCCGTTCGCGGCGCGCGCCTGCTGGACCGCCTGGGCGAGCGCCCGCTCGGCGGCGTTCTGCAGGGACTGGTCGATGGCGAGCTCGACCCGCGCCCCCTCGAGGACGCGCTCCGGCGCGGGGCCGGCGGCGAGCAGGTGGGCGCCGCGGGCGTCGCGCAGGGACGGCAGGCGCATGGCCTCCCCCTGCAGCGAGTCGTCCCAGGCCTTCTCCACGCCCTCCAGCCCCTCGCCGTCGTCGCCGACGAAGCCCAGGATCTGGCCGGCCAGCTCGCGGCGCGGGTAGTACCGGCGGGTCTCCTTCACGAAGCCCACCCCGGCGAGCTTCATGGACCGCACCTGTTCGGCCTCGGCCGGGGAGAGGCGCCGCTTCACCCAGGCGAAGCGGGCCCCCTTCTGCAGCTTCCTCTCGAGGGCCTTCGGATCGAGCTGCAGCGCCCGGGCGAGGCGGACGACGTCCTTCGATCGCGCGCCGGCCGGGAACTCGCGGGGGTCGACGAAGATCGAGTCGGCCTCGGCGTTGCCGGCGAGCACCGCGCCGTTGCGGTCGGTGATGGTGCCGCGTCGCGGCTTCTGGGTCAGCTCGCGCAGGTACTGGTCGCGCGCCATGCTGCCCAGGCGGTCGCCCTGCAGGATCTGGAGCTGCACCGTGCGCGCGCCCACCGCCACGAACCCGGCCGCGAAGAGCACGGCCACGATCCCGATCCGGATCGCGATCCACCGCGCGGAGCGGGGCTCGATCCCGGAACGCATCGCCGATCAGGGGCGCGCCGGCTCGGGCGCGCGGGCGAGAGGCCCGGTGCGGGCCTCCCGCCGCTTCGTGGTCCGCTTCACATCAGGCTCCGCCGGGCCGGGGCGCTGGCCTGCCCCGTCGCCACCCTCACCAACCCACGCCTGCCCGCCCGCCATACCCGCCACCACCGCACCCGGTGCCGGCGGAGCCATCCCCAGGCGCTCGCGTGCGAACCGCTCCAGGCGGCCCGGCGAGCGCAACGTCGCAACCTCGAGGTTCAACCGGTCCCGCTCCGCGAGGAGCTGCCGATGTTCCGATTCCAGCCGCCCCAGCTCGTAGCCGACGGCGGTCACGCGGGTCCGCGACCACACGTGGAAGATCCCCACGCCGGCGAGCGGCGCGGCGAGCGCCAGCGCGGCGAGCACGGCGGACGCGCCGCCCGGTCGGCCGGACTTCCTCATCGGACCTTCACCACCGCGCGGAGCTTCGCGCTGCGGGAGCGGGGATTCCGGGCCACCTCGGCGTCCGAGGCGGTGACCGCCTTCCTCGTCACGGGGCGGAACTCCGGGTTCGAGCCGCACTGGCACACCGGGAGCCCCGGCGGGCAGGTGCACTCGCGGGTGAGCGACTGGAAGGCCCGCTTCACCATGCGGTCCTCCAGCGAGTGGAAGCTGATGGCCGCGGCGCGGCCGCCCTTCGCGAGCACGCGGGGCAGGGCGTCGAGCCAGGCGGCGAGGGCGCCCAGCTCGTCGTTCACGGCGATGCGCAGCGCCTGGAAGGTGCGGGTGGCCGGGTGGATGCTGCGCGGCCAGGCCTTGCGCGGGATGGCCGCGCCCACCACCTCGGCGAGGCGCGCGGTGTCGAGCGAGCGGGCGCCGTGCTTCCTCACCGCCTCGTGGATGGCGCGCGCCACCGGGCGGGCGAAGGGCTCCTCGCCGTACTCCCGCAGGATGCGGGTCAGCTCGCGCACGTCGGCGCGCTCGAGCAGATCGGCGAGCGACTCGCCCTCGCCGGACATGCGCATGTCGAGCGGGCCGGGGCGCGAGAAGGAGAAGCCGCGCTCCCCCTCGTCGAGCTGCGGGGAGGAGACGCCCAGGTCGACGAGCGCCCCGTCGACGCGGTCGATGCCCAGCGAGCGGAGCGCGCCCTCGGCGTCGCGGAAGTCGGAGCGCACGGCCCGGAAGGCCTCGCCGAAGCGGGCCAGGCG
>JBAVCR010000055.1:0-1709 GCA_049586815.1 Anaeromyxobacteraceae bacterium | reverse complement strand
GGGGAGGGGAGCGCGCCGGTGGGCGGCATGGACCTCCTCCGGCGGCTGGTGCGCGACGGGGCGCGCTGGCGCTACGGGGGCCCGCCGCCCGCCGACGTGGAGCGGCAGCTGGCCCGCGAGCTCGCGCTGGTGGAGCAGCTCGGCTACGAGAGCTACTTCCTCACCGTCTGGGACGTGGTGCGCTTCGCCCGGGAGCGCGGCATCCTCTGCCAGGGGCGGGGCAGCGCCGCCAACTCGGCCATCTGCTACGCGCTCGGCATCACCTCCATCGACCCGGTGCGGATGGGGCTGCTCTTCGAGCGCTTCCTGTCGGCGGAGCGGGGCGAGCCGCCCGACATCGACGTCGACTTCGAGCACGAGCGGCGCGAGGAGGTCATCCAGTACGTCTACGGCCGCTACGGGCGCGACCGGGCCGGCATGGTCTGCGAGGTCATCAGCTACCGGGCGCGCTCGGCCATCCGCGACGTGGGGAAGGCGCTCGGGCTCGCCCCCGACCAGGTGGACCGGCTGGCGAAGCTCGTGGGCAGCCGCGACGCGGCCGGCGAGGTCCCGGCGGCGGTGCTCGCGCAGGCCGGCCTCGACCCGGAGGGATCGCCGGCGGTGCGCCACGCGCTGCGCCTCTCCGCGGAGATCGCCGGCTTCCCGCGGCACCTCTCCATCCACGTGGGCGGCTTCGTCATCACGAGGCGCCCCCTCGTCGAGACCGTCCCGGTGCAGCCCGCCGCCATGGAGGGGCGCACCGTGGTCCAGTGGGACAAGGACGACCTCGCCGAGCTCGGCCTCCTCAAGGTCGACCTGCTCGCGCTCGGCATGCTCACCGCGCTCTCCCGGTCGCTCGCGCTCCTCGAGCGGCACCGCCCGGCGCCCTCCGCCCCCACCGCCGACCCGTGGCCCGCCTCGCTCGCCGCCATCCCGGCGGAGGAGCCGGCGGTCTACGAGATGATCTCCCGGGCCGACACCATCGGCGTCTTCCAGATCGAGTCGCGCGCGCAGATGTCCTTGCTCCCCCGGCTGCGGCCGCGGCGCTTCTACGACCTCGTCATCTCGGTGGCCATCATCCGTCCCGGGCCCATCCAGGGCGGCATGGTCCACCCCTTCCTGCGGCGGCGCGACGGCCTCGAGGAGGTGCGCTACCCGTACGAGCCCTTGCGGGCGGTGCTGGAGCGCACGCTCGGCATCCCGCTCTTCCAGGAGCAGGCCATGCGGCTCGCGGTGGTGGCCGCCGGCTACACCCCCGGCGAGGCCGACGAGCTGCGCCGGGCCATGACCCACAAGCGCTCCCACGAGCGCATCGAGGAGATGCGCGGGCGGCTCGTGGCCGGCATGGCGGCGAAGGGCATCGCGGCCGTCGACGCCGACGCCATCCTGCGACAGCTGCACGGGTTCGCCGGCTACGGCTTCCCCGAGTCGCACGCCGCCTCCTTCGCGCTGCTGGTCTACGCGTCGGCCTGGGTGAAGCGGCACCACCCGGCGGCGTTCGCCGCGGCGCTGCTCGACAGCCAGCCCATGGGGTTCTACGCCCCCCACACGCTGGTGGAGGACGCGAAGCGGCACGGCGTGCCGGTGCGCGGGGTGGACGTCGTGCACGGCGAATGGGGCTGCACGCTGGAAGGGGAGGTCGAGGGGGTCCCAGCCGCCCCCGGCGAGCGCCCCGCGCTCCGGCTCGGCCTCGGCCTGGTGCGCGGACTGCCGCGGGCGGTGGGGGAGGC
>JBAVCR010000054.1:0-13513 GCA_049586815.1 Anaeromyxobacteraceae bacterium | reverse complement strand
AGGAGCGGCAGCGCGGCGAGCGCGAGCCTCCGCGGGAGGCGCGCCGTCATCCGAGGCGCAGCCTCAGGCACGCCGCCGACGCCGGGCAGAGCGACCGGAACTGGGCGCCGGCGCGGAGGGCCTCGGGGACCTGCTCGCGCGCCACCTCCTCGAAGCCGGTCCGGAGCGCCCGCTCCTTCACGGTGGTGGTGAGCACGTAGAGGTCCCGCACCCCGAGCGTCCTCGCCTGCACGACCGCCGCATCGTGGAGCGCGGCGCCGATCCCGCGACGGCGCAGCGGGGGCGCCACGGCGAAGGACCGGAGCAGCCCCGCGTCGCCGTGGACCTCGAGCCCGATGCAGCCCGCCAGCCGGCCGTCCTCCCGGGCCACGAGGAGTCGCTGCGCACCCTCCCCGTCCACGTCCGCCGCGGGGAGCGCCGAGGCCTCGAGGAGCGCCCGGATGGCGGGCAGATCGTCCCTCGTGGCGGGGCGGACTTCCACGGGCCCACCATAACCCACCGCGGTACGGCGTCGGGACCCGAAGCGGGTTACTCTGTCGACCCCGTGCACCTCGACACCTACGGCTGGCTCGTCGTCCTCCAGTTCGCCCTCGCGGTTCCCACGCTCCTCTCCCTCTTCTTCGTCGCGGCCCCCTACGGGCGTCACGAGCGGAAGGGCTGGGGCCCGACCCTCCCCGCCCGCATCGGCTGGATCGTCATGGAGTCGCCCTCGGTCTGGTTCTTCGCGCTCGTCTTCTTCCGGGGCGAGAAGGCGCTCGAGCCCGTGCCGCTCGTCTTCCTCGGCCTCTGGCAGCTCCACTACCTCTACCGGTCCTTCGTCTTCCCCTTCCTCATCCGGGCCGAGGGGCGGCGCATGCCGCTCACCATCCCGGCCATGGCGATCCTCTTCAACCTGCTCAACGACTGGGTGAACGCGCGCTGGATCTCGTCGGTGGGGACGTACTCCACCGCCTGGCTCGGCTCCTGGCAGTTCCTCCTGGGAACGGCCCTCTTCCTCTCCGGCTTCGCGCTCAACGTCCTCTCCGACCGGACGCTCCGCCGGCTCCGGGCCCCCGGCGAGACGGGCTACAAGATCCCCCGCGGCGGCGCCTTCGAGTACGTGACCGCCCCCAACTACCTGGGGGAGATCGTGGAGTGGACGGGCTGGGCCATCGCCACCTGGTCCCCGGCCGGGCTGGCCTTCGCCGTCTACACCTTCGCGAACCTCGCCCCGCGCGCCATCTCCCACCACCGCTGGTACCGGGAGCGCTTCCCCGACTACCCTGCCGGGCGCAAGGCGCTCCTGCCCTTCCTCCTCTAGGACACCCGACCGTGAAAATCCTCCTCACCGGCCCGTTCGGAAACGTCGGTTCCCACACCATTCCCGAGCTCCTGCGCGAGGGGCACCAGGTCCGCGCCTTCGACCTCGACGGCCCGGAGACCCGGAAGGCGGCGAAGGAGCTCGGCAAGAAGGTCGAGACCGTCTGGGGCGACGTCCGGGACGCGCGGGCGGTGGCGCTGGCCGTCGAGGGCGTGGACGCGGTGATCCACCTCGCCGCCATCATCCCGCCCGGCTCCGACGAGGACCCGGCCCGCGCCCGCGCCGTCAACGTGGACGGGACCGCCAACGTGGTGAAGGCCGCCCAGGGGCGCTCGCGCAAGCCGAAGCTGCTCCTCATCTCCACCTTCGACGTGCACGGCCGCACCCAGTCGAGGCCGCCTCCGCGCAAGGTGACCGACCCGGTGGTGGCCACCGACGTCTACACCGAGAGCAAGATCGCCGCCGAGGCGCTGGTGCGCGACTCCGGGCTCGAGTGGTGCATCTTCCGGCTCGTCGACGTCCCCGTCCTCGGGCTGCGCGACCCGCACCCGATCATGTTCGAGATCGGCCTCGACAACCGGATCGAGTCGATCCATGCCGACGACGCCGCCACGGCCATCGCCCGCGGCCTGCGCACGCCCGCGGTCTGGGGGCGCACCCTCTTCATCGGCGGCGGGAAGTCCTGCCAGCTCACCTACCGCGAGTTCCTGACGCGCATGCTCGGGGCCATGGGCATGGAGATGCTGCCCGAGGAGGCCTTCACCGACGCCGAGTACGCGACCGACTGGGTGGACAGCACCGAGTCGCAGGAGCTGCTCCGCTACCAGCGCCGGACCTTCGACGACATCACGGGCGACATCGCGAAGTGCCTGGGATGGAAGAAGGCCTTCGTGCCCATGGCGAGCGGCGTGGTGAAGAGGAAGATGCTCGAGATGTCGCCCTACTGGCGGCAGCGCCAGCGGTAGGGCGCATCTCGGGACCTCCGGCCGTCGCCGCCGCCCGGGTCTCCGGGACTACTCCCCGCCGGCACTGCGGCGGTCGTCGCCCGCGGCCGCGATGTGCGGCCGGGCGGAGCGGCGCCCGGGGAGGATCCTGGGCGGACGCGCCGAGGGGGCCGACGGGATGGCGTCGTCGGGCGGGTTGGTCGCGAAGATCCGGTTCACGAGCGGCGCCATGAGGCCGAGGCCGGTGGCGGCGATCTTGCGGAGCGGGTTCCGCGAGGCGTCGCCGTTGGGGAGCGGCTGGCTCCAGGCCTTTCCGAGCAGGTCCATGTACATCCCCACCGTCTGACCCGCGGTCGCGAAGTCGAGGGTGGAGAGGACCTCGTCGGCGAGCCCGAAGGGCATGGACAGCATGATGGGACCGCGCATGTACTCGGTGGCCCACACGCCGTCGGTGAAGTTCATGGCGCGGGCCTGCCCGGGCCCCACCCAGACGCGGTCGCCCGGCTTGTAGATGCGCTTCTCGAACTGCCCCTCGCCGAAGTAGTGCATCTCGCCGTCGATGACGGTGTCCCAGAAGCCCACCGCGTGGCGGCCGGAGTGCCCCTCGGAGCCGATGGGGGTGCCCCAGATCATGAGGTATTCCATCGACGAGGCGAAGTAGAGCTTCATCTGGATCATCGCCCCGCCGGCGATGCTGTACATCCAGGGCTGCGACCGGTCGATGCGGCCGGGATACGCATCCTCCCAGGCGTCGGCGATGGCGTCGAACATCTCCGGCTTGGGCTTCCCGATGCCCTGCATGCTGCACTCGTGGATCACGTCGGGGTCGAAGATGTATTCCATGTGTCGGCTCCGGTGGGTGGGAGGGGGGTGAGACTCTACAACGTTTCGACGCAGCGTGTCGAAACCCCCGGGGAGGGCTCAGCCCCGTCCCGGGCGGCGCGGCGGGATGGGCCGGTTCCGCGGGCTGTCGGGGTCTTCCATCATCCAGGCCCAGGCGTCCCGGAGCGCCTGCTCCACCGGCCGGGGCGCATGGCCGAGCTCCTCGCGGGCCTTCCGGTCGCTGATCTCGAAGTCGACGGCGAGGGTGTGCACCGCGTAGGGGGTGAGGAGCGCCCGGCGCCGGGTCACCCGCTCGAGGAGGGGGGCGGATCGCGCCAGCACGGCCGCGACCCCGAGCGGGATGAAGAGGCGCGGGGGCGCGCGCCCGGCCAGGCCCGCGAGGATGCGCATCATCTCGCGGACCGTCATGCGCTCGCCGGAGAGCAGGTAGCTCTCGCCGGTGCGCCCGCGCTCCGCGGCGGCCACGTGCCCGAGAGCGATGTCGCGCACGTCGATGAAGTCGTAGCGGCCGTCCATCCCGGCCGGAACCGGGAACCGGGAGAACATGACCATCACCTCCCCGATCTCGGAGAGGCGGTAGTCGAAGGGCCCGACCACGTAGACCGGGTTCACGACGACCGCGTCGAGCCCACGCGCCACCGCGTCGAGGACGATGCGGGAGGCCGCCGCCTTGGCCTTGCCGTAGTCGCCGGGAGCGCGCTCCGGGTCGTAGCCGGCCGCCTCGGTGAGCACGCCTCCGGGAGCCGGCTCGGTCAGGGCGTGGACCGAGCTCGTGTAGACGAGGCGGCCGACGCCGGCCCGCCGCGCCGCCTCCACCACGTTCCGCGTCCCGTCGACGTTCACGGTGCGGACCCGCTCGATGTCGAGGGAGCTGATGCTCACCACGCCGGCGAGGTGGAAGACCACGTCCACGCCGGCGAAGGTCGCGGCGAGCGTCCCCGGTCCGAGCACGTCGCCCGGGACGACCTCCACGTCGAGCCCGCCGAGCGCACGGACGTCGTCCCCCGGCTCCACCAGCGCGCGCACCCGCTTGCCGCGCCGCAGGAGCTCGCGGACGAGCACGTTGCCGAGGTGCCCTGTGGCTCCGGTGACGGCGGCGGACCGGAAGTGCATGGCGGGGATCCCTGTCACCACTCGTAGAAGTAGGAGAGCATCGCGCCCACCAGGAGGACGGTTCCCTGCGCGGCCACCGGGTCGAGCGGGGTCTCGTACTCGACCGCCAGCACCGCGCTCTTCTTCTCCGTGAGGAAGCGCCCGGCCGTGAACTTGAGGAGCGAGCCCACGTTCGCGTCCTGGATGCTCCAGCTCGTCTTGTCCTGGACCGCGACGAAGAACCAGGCCGGCAGCGAGACGGTGACGGTGGGCTTCACCTGGAGGGTGTTCACCGGGAGGTAGCCGCCCAGGTTCCCGAAGGACTTCTGCCAGTTCACCTCCAGCGTCGCCCCCAGCCAGTCGGTGAAGCGGTAGCCGATGCCGTAGATCGGCTCGATGATCCAGGGCTGGCCCACCGCGGCGACGGTGGCGGTGTTCCACTGCAGCTCGAGGCCGAAGGCCTGGCGCAGGCCGTGCGCGGAGTAGAAGGCCCAGAAGAAGGTGGTGGTGAGGCTCGCGAAGCCGGAGGCGGCCGGGAGCCCGCTCGCCGGGGACGGGTAGACGGTCTCCACCGGGGCCTCGATGCGCAGGACGAACTCGCGCCGCTCGCCCCAGGCGAAGAGGGGCTTGAAGGTGAGCTGGGCCAGGGACGCGCCCTCCGGCCGGGCGGTCCACTCGTACTTCAGCTGCAGCATGTTCCGCGCGTAGACCGGGGTGTCCATGATCTCGAGCGTGTCGAGGAGGTGGCGGAGCGCGTTCTCGCGCGGCTTCCCCTGCTCGTGCGCGCCGTCGGCGACCTGGCTCCCGGTCGCGGGGAGCGCGGGCTCTTCCGCGGCGCCCGGGGAGGCGAGCGCGAGTGTGGTCATCGCGGCGGCGAGGATCCTGCCCGTCATCTTCCACCTTTCCCGGCCGAACCGGAGCGCCCCCGTCGACGAAGTCTACGGGCCCGGGGCCCGGCGCGGCGCGGTACGCCTTGGGGGGCCCCCCGAAGGGCACTCGCCAGTGGGTGAAGGCGGCGGGATGGTGTCCCCCGGGGGTGCCGTCCATGTTCTGGGTCGAGCTCGTCGTCGTCCTGGCGATGATCGTCATCGGCGCCCGGTATGGTGGCCTCGGGCTCGGGATGATGGGCGGCCTGGGCGTGGCCATCCTCTCCTTCCTGATGGACGACCTGCCCGCCGACCCTCCCGTCGAGGTGATGCTGATGATCGCCGCGGTGGTGACGGCGGCCGGCACGCTCCAGGCCGCCGGCGGCATGGACTGGCTCGTCGACCTGGCCGAGAAGGCGCTCCGCAAGCACCCGCCGGCCATCACCTTCGTGGCGCCGCTCGTGGCCTACGTCTTCACCCTCTTCGCCGGCACGGGTCACGTGGCCTACGCCATCCTCCCCATCATCGCCGAGGTGTCGCGCGACGCCGGGGTGCGGCCGGAGCGCCCCCTCTCCATCTCGGTGATCGCCTCCCAGCAGGCCATCACCGCGAGCCCCATCTCGGCGGCCACGGTGGCGCTGCTCACGATGCTCGCAGGGGCCGGCATCACCCTCGGCGGCCTGCTCGCGGTCTGCGTCCCGGCCACGCTGGCCGGGGTGCTGGCGGGAGCCGTGGTGGCGAGCCGCATGGGGAAGGAGCTCGCCGACGACCCCGAGTACCAGCGCAGGCTGGCCGCGGGAGATGTGGAGGCCCCCCGCCGGGAGGCGCGCCCCCCGGCGACCGGGAAGGCCAAGCTCTCGGTCGCCCTCTTCCTCCTCGGGGCGGTGGCCATCGTCCTCTTCGGATCGGTCCCGACGTTCCGGCCCACCTTCGACGTCTCCGGCCGCGAGGTGCAGATGGAGATGGCCGACGCCATCGAGATGCTGATGCTCTCGATCGCGGCCCTGATGGTGATCTTCTGCGGCGCCAAGGTGGAGAAGGTGGCCCACGGCTCGGTGTTCCAGGCCGGCATGCAGGCGGTCATCGCCATCTTCGGCGTGGCCTGGATGGGCGACACCTTCTTCCGGGCCAACCAGGCCACCGTCCAGGGGCCGCTGACGAGGATGGTCGAGGGGGCGCCCTGGACCTTCGCCATCGCGCTCTTCGTCATGTCGATCCTGCTCTACAGCCAGGCCGCCACGGTGCGCACGCTCATGCCGCTCGGGATGACGGTGGGCATGCCCGGCTGGGCGCTCTCCGGCATGTTCCCCGCGGTGAACGGCTACTTCTTCCTCCCCAACTACCCGACGCTCGTCGCCGCCATCAACTTCGATCGGACCGGCACGACCCGCATCGGGCGGTGGCTCCTCAACCACAGCTTCATGATCCCCGGGCTGGTGGCCTCGGTGGTCTCGGTGGCGACCGGCCTCCTGCTCGCCCGCCTCATCCTCACCTAGCCCCGGAGAATCCCATGGCCGACCCCAAGCCCCGCATCGAGCACGACTTCCTCGGCGACCGCGAGGTCCCCGCCGACGCCTACTACGGCGTCCAGACGCTGCGGGGGGCCGAGAACTTCCCCATCACCGGCCTGCCGCTCCACCCGGCGCTCATCCGCGCCATGGCCGTCGTGAAGAAGGCCGCCGCGCTCGCCAACCGCGACACCGGCCACCTCGATCCCGGGATCGCCGACGCCATCGCCCGGGCCGCCGACGACGTCATCGCCGGCAGGCTCGACTCCCAGTTCATCGTCGACCCCATCCAGGGCGGCGCCGGGACCTCCATCAACATGAACGCGAACGAGGTGATCGCGAACCGGGCCCTCGAGCTCCTGGGAAGGGCGAAGGGCGACTACGCGGTGGTGAGCCCGAACACCCACGTCAACATGGCCCAGTCGACGAACGACGCCTTCCCCACCGGCGTGCACATCGCCGCGCTCGACCTGGGGCGCGGGCTCGTCGTCGAGCTGCAGAAGCTCCACGATGCGCTCGCCGCGAAGGAGAAGGAGTTCCACGCGGTCATCAAGATGGGGCGGACCCACCTGCAGGACGCCGTGCCCATCCGGCTCGGCCAGGAGTTCGGCGCCTACCGGCGGGTGGTCGGACGCGACATCAAGCGCATCCAGGGCGTGGGGCAGCAGCTCCTCGAGGTGAACATGGGGGCCACGGCGGTCGGCACGGGCCTCAACGCCGACCCCGACTACATCCGGGAGGTGGTGCGCTACCTGGCCGAGTTCAGCGGCTTCCCCATCCGTTCCGCCGAGGACCTGGTCGACGCCACGCAGAACACCGACTGCTACACGGAGATCTCCGCGGCGCTCAAGGTCTGCATGATGAACCTCTCCAAGATCGCGAACGACCTGCGGCTCATGGCCTCGGGGCCGCGCTGCGGCCTCTTCGAGCTCGAGCTGCCGGCCCGCCAGCCCGGCTCCTCCATCATGCCGGGCAAGGTGAACCCGGTCATGGCCGAGGTGGTGAACCAGGTCGCCTTCCAGGTCATCGGCAACGACCACACCATCTGCCTGGCCTCGGAGGCCGGGCAGTTCGAGCTCAACGTGATGGAGCCGGTTCTGGTCTTCAACCTGCTCCAGTCCATCGGCATCATGACCAACGTCTTCGTGGTCTTCCGGAAGTTCCTGGTCGAGGGGGTCACCGCCAACGTCGAACGGATGAAGGCCTACGTGGACGGCAGCGTGGGGGTCATCACCGCCATCAACCCCCACGTGGGCTACGAGACCGCCGCCCGCATCGCCCGGGAGGCGAACCTGACCGGGAAGCCGGTGCGCGAGCTCATCCTGCGCGACAAGGTCCTCACGGCGGAGCAGCTCGACGCCATCCTCGACCCGTTCGAGATGACGAGCCCGGGCATCGCGGGATCGAAGGAGAAGCAGCGCGACGACGTCTGGTTCAAGGAGCACGGAAACGAAAAGGAGACCCCATGACACCGAGCAGGCCCACTGCCCGCATCGCCCTGGCCCTGGCGCTCGCCCTGGCCCTTCCCCTCTCCGCGGCGGCGCAGGCCGCCCCGAAGCTCGAGCCCGCGAGGCCGAGCGTGACCATCCTCGCCACCGGCGGCACCATCGCCGGCGCACAGCCCAAGCCGGGGGAGGCGGGCTACAGGGCCGGCAGCTTCTCGGTCGAGTCGCTCATCTCGGCCGTCCCGGGGATGGAGAAGATCGCCGCCGTGAAGGGCGAGCAGGTCGCCAGCATCGGCAGCCAGGACATGAACGACGCGGTCTGGATCAAGCTGGCGCGCCGGGTGAACGAGCTGCAGAAGGACCCTGCCGTCGACGGCATCGTCATCACCCACGGCACCGACACGCTGGAGGAGACCGCCTACTTCCTCGACCTGGTGACGAAGGGGGACAAGCCGGTGGTGCTGGTGGGATCGATGCGCCCGGCCACGGCCATCTCCGCCGACGGCCCGATGAACCTCTACAACGGCACCGCGGTGGCCGTGGCCCCGGCGGCGAAGGGGCGCGGGACGCTCATCGTCCTGAACGACGACATCCACTACGGGCGCGAGGCCGTGAAGACCAACACCACCTCGCTCCAGACCTTCCAGTCGCCGAACCGCGGGAGGGCCGGCATCGTCCTCTTCGGGAAGCCCACCTTCTACTCGCCTCCCGTCCCGCGGCACGGGAGCGGCAGCGAGTTCGCCGGCACGGTGCCCGACGTCCTGCCGAAGGTCTTCATCGTCTACGCCCACGCCAACGTGGGTCCCGAGTTCGTGGAGGCGGCGCTGGCCGCGGGGGCGAAGGGCATCGTGCTCGCCGGCGTCGGCGACGGCAACGGGACCGACCCGCTCATCCAGGCGCTGGCCGCCGCCGCGAAGAAGGGGGTCGTGGTGGTTCGCAGCTCCCGGGTCGGATCGGGTACCGTGGCACGGAACGTGGAGCTCGACGACGACAAGCTCGGTTTCGTGGCGGCCCAGGAGCTGAATCCCCAGAAGGCCCGGGTGCTCCTGCAGCAGGCACTGACGCGGACGAAGGACGTGGCCCAGGTCCAGAAGTACTTCGACGAGTACTAGGGGTGACCATGAAAAGGACGTTCCCACTCGCGCTGCTGGCGGCGCTCGCCCTCCTTCCCGGCCCGGCCGCTGCCCAGGAGGTCGTGGCCCGCAAGCCCACCTTCGAGGTGTACGGCTTCGCCCAGGTCGACTTCATCCAGGACTTCCAGCGGGTCCGCCCCGACTGGAACGCCACCCTGCGTCCCACCCGCATCCCCACCGTGGAGGGGCTCTACGGCGCGAACGGCGAGTCGATCTTCAGCGTTCGCCAGACCCGCCTCGGCGTGCGCGGGTCGATCCCCGCCGGCGACTACGACCTCTTCGGCAGGGTCGAGTTCGACTTCTTCGGCCTGGGCGAGGGACGACCGGACGCGGGCGGCCAGAACACCATCCGGCTCCGCCAGGCCTACGGCCAGTGGGGGCCGCTCCTCGGCGGCCTCACCGCCAGCCTCTTCATGGACGACGACTTCTGGCCCACCATCATCGACTACTGGGGGCCGGCCGGGATGGTGTTCTACCGGAACGTCCAGATCCGCTACACGCCCCTCACCGGCATGCACTCCTTCGCCGTGGCGCTGGAGCGCCCGGCCACCGACCTCGACCCCGTCGGCGCGCCGGTGCCGAACGACCTCGTGGCGCCGCGCAGCCTCCTCCCCGACCTGACCGCCCAGTACCGGCTCACCGGCGACTGGGGCTACCTCCAGCTCGCCGGCATCCTGCGCTGGATCGGGTACGACACCCCGGGGCAGCAGACCCAGACGACGGGGAGCGCGCTCGGCTGGGGCCTGCACGCGAGCTCGCAGATCCGGCTCCTCCCCGACCGGCTGAAGCTCCTCGTCGCCGTGGTCGGCGGCGCCGGCTTCTCCTACTACATGAACGACGCCACGCCCGACCTGGCCTTCGGCGGCACGCTCGCGTCGCCGAAGGCGGAGGCGGTGCCGCTGCTCGGCATCACCGCCTACCTCGACGTGTACTGGAGCAAGCTCTTCTGCAGCGCGATCGGCTACAGCACCACGATGATGTTCAACACCGCCCTGCAGGGGCCGGACTCCTTCAAGACGGGCCAGTACGCGTCGGTGAACGTCCTCACGACCCCGTTCAAGGGGTTCATGGCCGGCCCGGAGTTCCTCTGGGGCCACCGCACCAACAAGGACGGGGCCACCGGCTTCGACACCCGCCTCCAGATCTCGGTGAAGTACGCCTTCTCCAGCCTGGAGTTCTGGAAGCCCAACTAGGCCGGGCGGGCCCGGTCGTCAGCGCATGAGCGCCACGATGACCGGGCCCCAGGCCGTGAGCAGGATGTTGCCGATGGCGTAGGGCACCGTGTAGCCGAGCACGGGGAGCTTGCTCCCGGCGGCGTCCTGCACGGCGCGCAGCGCGGCGGTGGTCGTCCCCGACCCCGACTCGGCGCCGAGCAGGATGACCGGGTTCATCTTCAGCACGAGCCGCCCGAAGAGGAGCCCGATGGTGTGGGGCAGGAGCGTCACAACGAGCCCCGCGCCCACGAGCCCGAGCCCGGTCTCGCGCACGCCCGAGACGAACTGGGGACCGGCGTTCAGCCCCACGATGCCGATGAAGGCGGCGAGCCCCACGGTGTCGAAGATCCACAGGGCCGGCTCCGGGATGCGCCCGAAGGTGGGTCGGGTGGAGCGGAGCCATCCCATCACGAGCCCGAGGACGAGGGCGCCGCCGCTCGTGGTGAGCGTGACGGAGATGCCCGCCACGTTCACCGCGACGAGCCCGAGGAGGCCACCCAGGAAGATGCCCAGTCCCACGAAGACCATGTCGGTGTCGGGCGTGTGGCGGCTGGCATGGCCGATCTCGCGGGCCAGCCGCTCGACGTCGGGCTGGTCGCCGTAGAGCGAGAGCATGTCGCCGCGCTCGAGCCGCGTGCCGGCGTCGAAGGGGATCTCCTGGCCGGCGCGGACGAGCCGCTGCAGGACGATCCCGTGCCCCTTCTCGCGTGCGAGATCCCCGAGCGTGCGCCCGGCGATCTCCTTCTGCGTGACCACGAGGTCGACGTTCACGATGGGGAAGTCGAGGAGATCCCGGTCGTCGACCTCGGCGGCGGCCCACGGGAACCCCTCCACGTGCACGGGACGGCGGGCGGTGACGGCGAGGACGTCCCCCTCCTGCACCGCCGCCTCGCGCCCGGGATCCCCGATCACGCTCCCCCGGCGCAGCCGCTCGACGAAGACACGGCGCTCGGGCGCGGTGCTCTCCAGCTCCCGGACCCGCCGGCCGGACGCGCCCGGACCGGCGCGGTAGGCGCGGGTCTCCCACTCGCCGTAGGCCGACTCCACGCCGGGCGCCCGCTCCTCCCGACCGGTGAGCTTCACCTCCAGCGCGCGGGCCTCCTTCCGCAGGTCGATCCGCATGAGGCGCGGCGCCAGGCTGGAGAGGTACCAGACGAGCGTGGTGGTTCCGACGAGGTAGGTCACCGCGTAGGCCACCGGGACCCGGTTGGCCATGCGCACCCGCTCGGCCTCGCCGAGCGGCAGGCGCATGATGGCCTCGCTGGCCGTGCCGATGATGGTGGACTCGGTGAAGGCTCCGGCGAGCAGGCCGGCCGCGGTTCCGGCGTCGTAGCCCATGAAGCGCGACACCAGCACCGCGGTGGCGAGGCAGGTGACCGCCACGAGCACGGCGAGCGCGAGCTGGGGGAGCGCGTCGCGGCGCAGGCCCCGGAAGAACTGGGGGCCCACCTTGTAGCCGGTGCCGAAGAGGAAGAGGTCGAAGAAGACCACCTTCACGGTCGGGTCGACGGCGATCCCGACCTGCCCCACCGCCACGCCGGCGAGCAGGCACCCCAGCACGTTGCCCAGCGTGAACGTCCCGAGGCGCAGCTTCCCGAGCTGGAATCCGATGGCCAGCGTCAGGAAGATGGCCAGCTCCGGGTGCTTGCGGAGGATCTCCGCCAGGCCGGCGATCAGGGGCATGGGGACATGCTAGGCCCCGGAGGTCCCTTCACGCATCGTCCCTTCGGGGCCGTGCCCCGGGCTCAGCCCTTCCGCAGCGTGGCCATGTCGATGACGAACCGGTAGCGCACGTCGGACTTGATGGTGCGCTCGTAGGCCTCGTTCACCTTCTCGACCGGGATCACCTCGACGTCGGCGACGATGCCGTGCTCGCCGCAGAAGTCGAGCATCTCCTGGGTCTCGGCGATGCCGCCGATGAGGGAGCCGGACAGCGTCTTCCGCCCGAAGATGAAGGTCGTGGCGTGGACCTTGGCCGGCTCGGAGGGTACCCCCACGAGCACCAGCGCCCCGTCCAGCTCGAGCAGCCCCATGTAGGCCTGCACGTCGTGGTTCGCCGAGATGGTGTCGAGGATGAAGTCGAACTTCCCGGCGAGCCGCTCGAAGGTGGCCGGATCGGTGGTGAGGCCGAAGCCGGTGGCGCCGAGCTTGCGGGCGTCGGCCTCCTTCGCCTTCGAGGTGGAGAGCATGGTCACCTTCGCGCCCATGGCGGCGGCGAGCTTCACCGCCATGTGGCCGAGACCGCCCAGGCCCACCACGGCCACCTCGTCGCCCGCCTTCACCTTCCAGTGGCGGAGAGGAGACCAGGTGGTGATGCCGGCGCAGAGGAGCGGTGCGGCGCCGGCCGGGTCGAGGCCGGCGGGGACGGAGAGGACGAACTTCTCGTCCACCACCACGTCGGTGGAGTAGCCGCCCTGGGTCGGCGTCTTCCGGTCCATCTCGGTCCCGTTGTAGGTGAAGGCGGCGCCCTTGGCGCAGAACTGCTCCAGGTCCTTCTCGCAGGCGGCGCAGGTCCGGCAGGAGTCGACCATGCAGCCCACGCCCACCCGGTCGCCGGCCTTGAAGCGCCTCACCTCGGCGCCCACGCGGGTGACCCGCCCGACGATCTCGTGGCCGGGCACCATCGGGAAGATGGAGTTGCCCCACTCGTCGCGGGCCTGGTGGATGTCGGAGTGGCAGATGCCGCAGTAGTCGATCTCGATGGCCACGTCCCGGGGGCCGACCGCACGGCGATCGATCTCGAACGGGGCGAGCGGGCTCTTCGGGTCCTTGGCTGCGTAGGCGCGGGTCTTCGGCATGTTCTCCTCCGGGTGTGCAGGCGGGCGTTGTAGCTATGCGCCGGGTCGGCCTCGCGCAACACCCGGGGAGGACGGGCTACCGGATGGCGTCGGCGACGTCCTCGTCCGAGGTGGCGCGGCGCCCCGCGGACGCGACGTGGGCGCGGACCGAGCCGTCGAACGCGACCGAGGCCAGCGCGTCGGCGCCGAGCGCAGGGGCGCCGGCTGCGCGGGCCGCCCACCCTCCGACGGCGATGCACGAGGCCGGGGAGGCGTGGCGCACCATCTCCACCGCCTCGCGCGCCGCGGGAAGGTGCGGGATGGTGAAGACCCCGATGCCCACCAGGGCCGGCTTCCGCTCCACGCAGGCCACCGCCAGCTGCACGGCCGG
>JBAVCR010000053.1:0-10139 GCA_049586815.1 Anaeromyxobacteraceae bacterium | reverse complement strand
GCGGCAGGGAGCTCCGCCGCGAGGAGCTCCAGCGCGCGCTGACCCCGCTCTTCCTGGAACGCAGCGGCGACCGTGCGCAGGGCGGCCGCGATCGCCGCGGCCCGGGCAGGCGCCGCAGCCCCGCCGCCGGCGCCGCCGGTCTCGAAGAGGACCTGGAGCAGGTCGGAGTGGCTCCTTCCCGAGGCGGTCCACTTCCCGACCTGCTCGGAGGCGAGGACCCCGCTCGCGACCAGCGCACGGACCACCCGGGAGGCGAAGGCGCCGGCCTCCGGGACCGTGGTCTCCTCGTCTCCCAGCTCGACGAGCGCGAGCGACGACAGGTCGATGTCGGCGACCCGGATGTGGAGGATCCCGTTGTCGGCCAGCTCCCGCGAGAACGGACCGGCCTCGCGGGCCACCCGCGCATCCACCGCGAGGGCGCGAAGGAAGGCCTCCAGCTCCTCCACCGTCGACCCCGGGTCGAGCAGGAGCGCGGCCACCCGGCGCCGTCGCAGGAGGCGGGTGAGCTGGACGGCCGGCGTGGTGGCGAGCTTCCGGTCGGTCCAGAGGAGCGCTTCCCGGGCGGCTCCCAGCTCGACGGGCCCCGCGTCGGCGAGGAGCGCCTCGAGCGTCGCGTGGGCCCGGGAGAGCGCTCCCCCGACGGTCGGGTGGCCGCGGGGATAGGACGTGAGCGCCCGCCACGCGGCCATGAGGTCGCGAAAGAGCTCGCTGAAGCGGCTTTCCGGCTGGACCGTGGCCGACCTCGCGCTGTGAGCGCCCCCTCGGGCTGTCCCTGCAGGGCATCTTACGTGCCAGTCCCCGGCTGTCCACGGAACGGCCCGCGTCCGTCCCCCGGCTAGCCTGGGCGCGAGGTAGGCACTTCGTCGAAGCCCCACGAAGGGAATTGTCACATCCCGCCTCGAGGGACGTCTTATAGGGCGCGCATCTGCGCGGGTCGGAGGGGGAGTTGACGACGTTTCGCATCGGCGGGCACGCGGTGAAGCTGTGGCAGGAGCGAGGCCGCTGGGGCGTCGCCGTCGACGACTCCGTTTCCCGGCACTGGTTCATGTCCGAGGCCCAGGCGGCCGGCGCGGGCCTGCTCCGGGTGGAGCGGCTCCGGCGCACGGCCCGGGTCCGGGCTGCCGTCGCGGCCTCCAGCGGTGCGCAGCGGGTCCGGGCGGCCTGAGCCGGAGCGCCGGGCGGCCTGCCAGGTCGCTCGCCCCAGGGCCCCGGCCCGGAAGTGGCCCGCGACCCCGCCGACGCGTAAGGAGGGGGAATGCCCGCTCCCGTCTCCGACGGCGCGCTCCAGGCGCCGCAGATCGTGCAGAACGTCGAGAACGTCCTCCCCATCGACCAGATCTTCCCCGCCCAGGCGCTCGTGCTCGGGGGGATCATGCTCGTCGCGGTCGTCCTCCTGCACGGGTTCTTCATGCGGTCGGTCCAGGCGCACGTCTTCCGGAACGAGCCCGCGCTGCGGGCGAAGCCGACAGCGTGGCGCGCCGACCTGGTCATGGGCGCGGTGGTGTTCATGCTGCTCGTCGCCGGCCTCCTCGAGGTGGTGGCCTGGACCGCGGCCCTCAAGTACGCGGGGCTCTTCCGGACCTGGACCGGGGCCGCGGCCTATGCGGCGACCACCTACACGACGCTCGGCGACGTGACGGTGGCCCCTCCGCAGGGGTGGCGGATGGTGGGCCCCATCATCGCCATCTCCGGGCTGTTCGCCTTCGGCTGGACGGGGTCGGTCCTGGTGGACGTGGTCGGGCGCATCGCCCGGGCCAAGGAGGCCGTCCGCGCGCAGGCTCTCGACGCGGCAGGCACCGGGCAGTAGGACATCCCGATGCACGACGGCGCGTCCGGCGCGGATCCGCGATTCCTCCGCACGCGCCGGATCA
The DNA here is from genome assembly GCA_049586815.1 of Anaeromyxobacteraceae bacterium. Taxonomy (GTDB): domain Bacteria; phylum Myxococcota; class Myxococcia; order Myxococcales; family Anaeromyxobacteraceae; genus CAIOAK01. Next base: position 8,268 of record JBAVCR010000053.1, on the reverse strand, counting down.
TCCTCGCCGTCGTCCTCGCGAGCTACGTCCTCTCCTTCTTCCACCGGACCGCCCCCGCCAGCATCGCCGGGGAGGTGACGCGCGCCTTCGGGATCCCCCGGGCCGTGCTGGGCACCCTCGCCGCGACCTACTTCTACGTCTACACGGTCCTGCAGGTGCCGGTCGGAGTGCTCGCCGACACCTTCGGGCCGCGGAGGATCCTGGCCGTCGGATCGCTCTTCGCCGCGGCGGGCTCGCTCGCCTTCGCCCTCGCCCCGGCCTGGGAGGTGGCGGCTGCAGGCCGTACGCTGGTGGGCGTGGGCGTCTCGGTGGCCTTCATCGCGGCGCTCAAGGTGAACGCGGTCTGGTTCCCGGCCAATCGCTTCGCCTCCCTGAACGGCGCCACGATGTTCGCGGGCAACCTGGGCGCCGTGCTGGCGGGGGCGCCGCTCGCCTGGGTGGTGACGCGGGCCTCCTGGCGCAGCGTGTTCGCCGCGCTGGGGGCGCTCTCGGCCGTGATCGCCCTCGCCTCCTGGCGGTTCGTCCGGGATCGACCCGAGGACGCCGGCTTCCGTCCGGTGAACCCGCGCAGCTTCGACAGCGGCGTCGTGCACGGATGGGGCACGGCCCTGCGCGAGGTGGTGGGGAACCGGGCCACCTGGCCCGGCTTCTTCGTGAACGCCGGGGTGAGCGGCGCCTTCTTCGCCTTCGCCGGGCTCTGGGCCATCCCCTACCTCGTCGAGGTCCACGGGATGGGGCAGGTCACCGCGGCGCAGCACACGAGCCTGCTCCTGCTCGGCGTGGCCGTGGGATCGGTCCTCATCGGCGTGCTCTCCGACCGGATCGGGCGGCGCGCCCCGGTGATGCGCGTCTACACCGCGCTCTTCGCCGCGTCCTGGCTGCCCTGGCTCCTCGACGTGCGCTGGCCGCTGCCGGCTACGCTCGCTTGGTTCGGCCTCATGGGGCTCGTCATCCCCGGCTTCACGCTCTCCTGGGCCGTCGCCAAGGAGGTGAACCGCCCCCAGTTCTCCGGGATGGCCACGTCGGTGGTGAACGTCGGCGGGTTCCTCGGCGCGGGAATCCTCCAGCCGTTCATCGGCTGGCAGCTCGACCTGGGTCGCGCGCCGGGGGCCGCGGCGAACTGGCCGCGCGCGCTCGCGATCCTGGCGGGAGCGGCGGCGTTCGGCGCCGCGGCGTCGTGGTTCGTGCGGGAGTCCACGGCGACGCCTTCGAAGTAGGCGTGGCAACGTCGTTCTGCCCGCGGCGGCGGTGATTCACCGTCCGTTCCACGGACCACCGGCCAGATGGGGTGCAAGGAGACGCTGCATTGACAGCACTTCCGCGCGACTCGCTTCGTTCTCGCGACACCTCACGGCGGCGCCCCTCTCGCATCTTCCGCGACCCGTGCAGCCACGATCCGCTTCGCTGGCGAGGTTCGCGATCGAGCGGCGCGATCGCACGTCCTGCGCGGACCTCGCGCGATCCTGGAGGCTGTGAATTCGCATGAGGAGCTGTCCGGATGAACGACACTGCTCTCGCCTCGTCGCGTCACCTGGCCGATCTCCTCCGCCGCGAGCACGGCTGCATGGCCGACTTCCTCGTGGCGCTTGCGACGTTCGACAGGGAGGGAACGTACCGATTCCTCGGATACGCGAGCCTGTTCGACTACCTGCACCGTGAACTTCGCCTCTCCCGCGCTGCAGCCCACTACCGGAAGGTCGCGGCGCAATCTCGAGCGTCGTGACCCTCGCGAAGGTCATGACGGACGCGAACCGGGCCGAGGTCCTGCCGCAGTTCTTTCACTGCTCGAAGCAGGAGGCCCGGGAGGTCGCAGCGGCGATCGCGCCCGGCGCCGTGGTGCCGCGGAAGACGGTGGTCACCGAGGTGGGCGGGAAGGCGGCGGCCGGTGACCAGTCGGTCCCGCCAGCGTCGTCCAGTGCGCTGGCTGGACGAGTTCGCCCAGGCGAACTGGCGGCAACCATTCCGGAGGAGAAACGGCGAACCACGGTCGACCCGCTCTCCTCCTCGCTCCGCCGGCTCCACCTCACGGTCTCGTCGGGACTCCTCGACAAGCCGAAGCGCGCCAGGGCCGGTCAATCCCACGTCCAACCCGGCGCCAGCGGCGAGCAGGTGATCGATGGGGCGCTCGACCTGCTCCTCACGCAACAGGTGAAGCGAAAGGCGTCCGTTCCGACCGAGGAAGGCCTGCGGCGACGATCTCATCGACCACTTCGCCCCCCGCACGCGGGAGCCCGTCGCGGCGTGGAGCTCGCCCCGCCTACTTCACCCACACGGTCTTCACGTTGACGAAGGCGCGGATGCCCTCGAGCCCCAGCTCGCGGCCGTAGCCGGAGGTCTTCACGCCGCCGAAGGGAAGGCGCGGGTCGCTCTTCACCATCCCGTTCACGAAGACCGCGCCGGCCTCGATGCGGGGGACGAGCCGCTCCACCTGGGCCTCGCTGCGGGTCCAGAGCGAGGCGCCCAGGCCGAACCGGGAGTCGTTCGCGATCTCGACGGCGTGGTCCGCCGAGTCGGCGCGGATCACCACCGCCACCGGCCCGAAGAGCTCCTCCCGCGCGGCGACGTTGGTGGTCTTCACGTCGGCGAGGATCGAGACCGGGTAGAAGGCGCCCGGGCCGGGCGGCACGGTGCACCCCATCGCCGGGCGCGCCCCCTCGGCGATGGCCTGGCGCACGAGGCCGTGCATCTCGTCCCGGAGGTCGGCGCGGGCCTGCGGGCCGATGTCGGTTCCCGGCTGGAGGGGATCACCCACCTTCACCGCCTGCATGGCGGCGGTGAACTTCTCGAGGAAGGCGTCGTACACGGGCGATTCCACGATGAAGCGCTTGGCGCAGATGCAGCTCTGGCCGGCGTTGATGGTGCGGGCCACGGCGCCCACCTTGGCGGCCTGCTCGAGGTCCGCGTCGGCGAGCACGATGAACGGGTCGGAGCCGCCCAGCTCCATCACCGAAGGCTTCAGCGCCTCGCCCGCGGCGGCCGCCACCGCCCGCCCGGCCGGCTCGCTCCCGGTGATGGTGGCGGCGGCGATGCGCTCGTCCTGGATGATGCCGCGCACCGCCTTCGAGCCCACGAGCAGCGTGCGGAAGAGGTCGGGCGGGAAGCCGGCGTCGTGCATCAGTTGCTCGATGGCGAGCGCGCACTGGGGGACGTTGGAGGCGTGCTTGAGCAGCCCGCCGTTCCCGGCCATGAGGTGCGGCGCGATGAAGCGGAACACCTGCCAGTAGGGGAAGTTCCAGGGCATGACCGCCAGGATCACGCCGATCGGATCGAAGCGGACGTAGGCCGTGCTTCCGTCGCTCGTCTCGGGACGCGGGGCGAGGAACCTCCCGGCGTTCTCGGCGTAGAACTCGCAGACCCAGGCGCACTTCACGGCCTCGGCGGCGCCGTCCTTCACCGGCTTGCCCATCTCCAGCGCGGCGAGCCGGCCCAGCTCCGGGGCGCGCTCCCGCAGGAGCGCCGCCACCCTGCGCATGGGAACGGCGCGCTCGGCGATGGGAACCCGGGCCCAGGCCTTCTGGGCCGCTGCGGCGGCGGCGAGGATGCCGTCGACCTCCCGTGGGGTCATCTCGGAGAAGCTCCGGAGCAGCTCGCCGGTGGTGGGGTTCAGGGATTCGATGGCCATGGGGCTCTCCTCGTCGATCCTCTAGCACGACCGGTGCGGAGGAGGGGGCCCGGCGCGCGACGTCCCGGGGTTGCGCCGTCACCCCGGTGCGGGTAGATACCCGCAATGGACGAGGTCTCCTGCTATTGCTCCAATCTCCGCCGGGCGGCCCTCGCGGCGACCGCGCGCTACGACGACGCGCTCGCCCCGCACGGGATGAAGGTCACCCAGTTCTCGCTCCTCCACGCCGTGGAGCGGCGCGGACGGGCCAACCTGACCGCGCTCGCCGAGGGCACCGGGCTCGACCGCAGCACGCTCGGCCGGAACCTCCGCGTGCTCGAGGGGATGGGGCTCGTCGCCCTCTCCCCCGGCGACGATCAGCGGGATCGCGTGGCCTCCCTGACCCCGCGCGGCCGCACCCGGCTGCGCGCGGCCACCCGCACCTGGAAGGAACTGCAGGTCTCGCTCGCGGCGACGCTGGGCGACGACGCGCCGCGCCTGGTGGAGGCGACGCGCCGGGTGACCCGGCTCCTCCGCCCGGGCCCGGCGGCCCTCGAGGTGTCGGCGTGAACGCCCCGGCGCGCCGCGACTGGCGCACCCCGACGGTGATGCTCGTCGCCGGCGCCGCGATCCTCGCCATCTCGCTCGGGATCCGGCACGCCTTCGGCCTCTTCCTCGCGCCCATGTCGAAGGACAACGGCTGGAACCGCGAGGTCTTCTCCTTCGCCATGGCGCTCCAGAACCTGGTCTGGGGCGCCGCCCAGCCCTTCGCCGGACGGCTCGCCGACCGGCTCGGGGCCGGCAAGGCCATCCTCGGGGGCAGCGTCCTCTACGTGGCCGGCCTCGCGCTCATGGCCTGGGCGCGGACCAGCCCCACCCTCCTCGGCGCCGGCCTGCTCATCGGCTTCGGGCTCTCCGGCACGACGTTCCCGGTGGTCTTCGGCGCCGTGGCCCGCTCCACCCCGCCGGAGCGGCGCAGCCTCGCCATGGGCATCGCCATGGCGGTCGGGTCTCTCGGGCAGTTCGTCATGCTTCCCGGGACGCTCACCTCCATCCAGGCCATCGGCTGGGCGAGCACGTTGCTGCTCCTCGCCGCGCTCGGCGCGCTCATGGGCCCCATGTCGGCCGCGCTCTTCGAGGGCCCCCGGGCGCTCGGCAGCAGGTCCTCGCTCCGCCTCCGCGACGTCCTCGGCGAGGCGTTCTCCCATCGCGGCTTCTGGCTCCTCTCCTTCGGCTTCTTCGTCTGCGGCTTCCACGTGGTCTTCATCGCCACCCACCTGCCCGCCTACCTCACCGACAAGGGGCTCGACCCCATGACCGGGGCCGCGGTGCTCGCGCTCGTGGGGCTCTTCAACATCGGAGGGTCGTACCTGGCCGGCCTGCTCGGCGACCGGATGCGGAAGCCCATGCTGCTCGTGGGCATCTACGCCCTGCGCGCCGTGGTGATCACGGCGTTCGTGCTGCTGCCGCTCACCGAGACCTCGGCCTACGTGTTCGGCGCGGCCATGGGTCTCCTCTGGCTCTCCACCGTGCCGCTCACGAACGGGACGGTGGCGTCGGTGTTCGGCGTGGAGAACATGGCCATGCTGGGCGGCATCGTGTTCTTCTTCCACCAGGTGGGCGCCTTCCTCGGCGGATGGCTGGGCGGGCGCGTCTACGTGACGACCGGGAACTACGACCTCGTCTGGTGGATCGCCGTCGCGCTCGGCGTGCTGGCCGCGGTCCTGAACCTGCCGATCACCGAGGAGCCCGTGGCCCGGCTCCGCACGTCCCGGGCGCCCGCCCCGGAGGCCGCGCCCTGAGAGCCTTCACCGCCAAGGCCGTGACGCTCGCCGTCCTCTCGCTCCTGGCGCTCTGGGCGTTCGTCTCCTACCTCCAGCCAGCGTTCACGGGGGAGAAGGCGCCGGGGCTCTGGCTCTGCTTCTGAACAGCATCTGATCCCTCCCCGTCCCGGGTGTGCGCGGTGATGCCACCCGCACCCACCCCGTTTGGCCCGCGCGCGTCCCTCGATCAAGGGACGTTTATGTCTTAGAAGTAGGGCGAATGAAGCAGAGAGGGAGCCCCAGACACCGCCGCCGCCTCCGCGCCCGACTCGAGGGGGTCACCGCGGCGTTCACCGTCGACGTCGGCGCGGGTGGTTTCTGCATGCTCCTCAATCGGATCATCTCCCCGGGTACGCCGCTCACCGGCTCGCTCCACGTCGACGGGGCCGAGGTTCCCTTCGAGGGACGGGTCGCCTGGGTGAAGCCCGGCGACAGCCGGCTCCGCATCCCGAGCCGGGTCGGGGTGAGCTTCTCCGGTTCGCGCCGCGAGTTCGACGGCACCGCGACCTCGCTCGGCGCCTGATCGCCGCCGTCACCCCGGGGCTGGCCCCAGCCGCGGCGTGGTGAGGAACGGGGAAGGGGCCCCTGCGGTGTGGGCTCGCGCGCGGAAACCCCGGTCGGGTATGGCCCCGCACCGTCCGCGCCCCGGAGTAGGCTCCGGGGCCATGCTCCCGTTCCTCCTCACGAGCGCCCCCATCTTCGCGGTCGTCGCGCTCGGCTGGGGCGCGGGGCGCATGCGCTGGGTGTCCGAGGCGGGCATCGCCGCCCTCGCGCTCTACGCCTTCGACCTGGCGCTTCCCGCGCTCATGACGGTCCTGCTCTCCCGCCAGCCGCTCGCCGCGAGCCTCGACCTCCGCTTCCTCGCGGCGCTCCTCGGCGCCGGGCTCACCGTCTTCGCCGGTGTGGCCCTCCTGACGGCCTCGCGCCGGGGGACGCCGCTCCGGGTGGTGGGGGCCCACGCCCAGGCGGCGACCACCGGGAACCTGGGCTTCCTGGGCGTCCCCCTGCTGCTCGCGCTCCTCGGGGAGCGGGCGGCCGGGCCCCTCGCCATGGCGGTGCTCGCCGAGGTGGGTTGCCTCATGCCCCTCGGCATCCTGATCATGAGCCTCGGGCGCGAGCGGGATGGCGTCCGCCGCGGCCTCCTGCGGGAGGTGGCCGGCGCCACGCTCGGGAACCCCATCGTCATCGGGGTGGCGGCCGGCGCCGCGATCGGGCTCACGGGCGCACGCCTGCCCGCGCCGGTGGAGCGCTTCCTCGCCTTCGTCGGCGCCTCGGCCGGGCCGGTCGCCCTCTTCGCGCTGGGAGGCTCGCTGGCCGGCCGGAGCCTGGGTCCCCACTGGCGGTCCATCGTGGGCGTGGCCGTGGCGAAGCTCGCCGTCTACCCCGCCGTCGCCTTCGCCCTCCTGCGCGCTGCCGGGCTTCCCGGCGAGCTGGTCGCGGCGGGCGTGCTCATCGCGGCGCTCCCCACGGCGGCCAACGTGTTCGTCTTCGCCCAGCGACTCTCGGCGGTGCCGGAGCGGATCTCGGCGGAGATCCTGCTCTCCACTGTGCTCGGCGCCGTCACCTTCCCTGTGGTGGCGTGGCTCGTGATGCCCTGACGCGGTCCGCCGGCCTACCGTGGCTCGCGCAGCATCACGAGCAGCATGCGGGTGCGAAGGTCGGCCTCGAGGCCGTGCGGGATCCCGGCCGGCATGCGCGTGACCCCCCCGGCCGGCGCCTTCACGGGCTTCCCGCCGATGGTGAGCGTCATCGCGCCCTCCAGGATGAAGACCAGGGCGTCGAACGGCGAGGTGTGCTCGGTGAGCCCCTGCCCCTTCTCGAAGGCGAAGAGCGTCACGTTTCCGCCGCCGGTCTTCGCGAGCACGCGACTCGCGATCCCGTGGGGCGCGTAGGCGAGAAGGTCCTGGAAGGCCAGGGACTCGGAGGCAGGAAGGGTCGTCTCGGCGCCGGCGATGGGCAGTCCCATGACTTCGCTCCCGTTCAGTGCGCGTCGCGGATGTCGGCGACGGTGGTGGTCTCGAGGAACTTCCGGTAGGCCTCGTTCACGCCGCCCCAGGAGGTATGGGCCGAGCAGGCCCCGGAGTCGCGGCACGGTCGATCGGGCCGGAGCAGGCAGGCCGAGCGGACCCGCTTGCCCTCGAACGGGGTCACCACCTCCACCAGCTTGATCCGCGCCGGGTCACGGGCGAGGCGGTAGCCCCCCTTGGCGCCGCGGGCGGCGGCCAGCACGCCGCTGCGGGCCAGCGTGGCGAGCACCTTGGAGAGGTAGTCGGGCGGGATCTTGAGCCTGCGGGCCAGGTCGCGCCCCAGGATGGCCTCTCCCCCGTCGTGCGCGGCCAGCCACGCCATGGCCCGGAGCGCGTGGGTGGTGGAGGCGGAGAAGGTCATGGACCGATTGTACCCGACACGGCCACCGTGGACAACAGTCGCCATTCTGGATATACATATCCATTATTGCGGTTGCAAAGGGAGGAACGCCATGCGCCCCGCTCGCCTCGTCGTGGTCTGGATCCTCGCCACGGGCTCGGCCGGGGCGGAAGGGCCCTCGGCGGAGGCCGGGCGGGACCTCTTCACCGGGGCCCGCGCCTTCCAGGCCGGCGGCGCCCCCTGCGGCGCCTGCCACGCGCTGGGGGGAGAGGGGCTCGCCTTCACCGCCTCCCTCGGCCCGGAGCTCTCCTCGGGCCTCGCCACCATGGAGCCGGAGGCGCTCGACGGCCTGCTCGAGGCCCTCCCCTTCCCCACCATGGTGCCCATCTACGACGGGCACGCGCTCACGGCGGCCGAGCGGGCCGACCTGGTGGCCTTCCTGATCCCGGCCGCCCGCCAGGGGCCGCCGCGCGACCC
>JBAVCR010000052.1:0-3348 GCA_049586815.1 Anaeromyxobacteraceae bacterium | reverse complement strand
GGCGCGCGCCACCTGCCGGAGCCCCCACGTGGTGCGCGAGCGCCACGACGCCTCCGGACCCTCGCTCTCGGCGGCGAGGTCCCGGAGGCGCAGGGCCAGCGGACGCCGGCTGGAGAGGGCGCTACTTCGCGGCGGCGAGCGCGGCGTCGTAGTTCGGCTCCTGGCCGATCTCGGGGACGAGCTCGGTGTGGACCACCTGGTCGTTCTCGTCGAGCACCACCACGGCGCGGGCGGTGAGGCCGGCGAGCGGGCCGTCCTGCAGCAGCACGCCGTAGTCCTTCGCGAAGTGCTTGCCGCGGACGAGCGAGAGGCTCACCACGTTCTGTAGCCCCTCCGTCGTGCAGAAGCGCTTCATGGCGAAGGGGAGGTCGGCCGAGATCACGAGCACGACCGTGTTGGGCAGCTTGCCGCCCGTCTCGTTGAACTTGCGGGTCGAGGTGGCGCAGACCGCGGTGTCGAGGCTGGGCACGATGTTCAGGATCTTCTTCTTGCCCTTCCACTCGCCGAGCCCGACGTCCTTCAGGTCGACGCCGGTGAGGGTGAACTCGGGAGCCTTCGCGCCCTTCTGGGGAAGGTCGCCGTTCGTGTGGATGGGGTTGCCCTTCAGCGTCACGGTGGCCATCGATGGAGGTCCTTTCGGTTGGGTCGAACCCGTACTTTAAGGCGGGGTCGCCCCCGGCGCCTGATCCCGCGCGGGGCGAGCGGCCTCGACGGGGCTCTCCGCCCTCACCTCCTGGGCGAGGAAGTAGTTGAGCCCCGTCCGGATGACGGCGATGGCCGCGAGCTTGCCGATCTGGTCCCAGGAGGGCGCTATCGCCGTCGAGAGGATGTCGGCCGCCAGCTGGAACTCGAGGGCGAGCGAGAGGTACCGGGCGAGCGTGAGCCGGACCGGGACGAACCTCACCTCCGGGGCGGCGCCCCGGGACGACAGGAACTCGGCGATGCCCCGCACGGCGCCGGCGGCGATGACGAGCGCCCCCACCGTCTCCAGGCCGAGGCGGAGCCACTGCACGCCCGCGAAGACCAGGTGCTCGACCGGCTCGATGCCCACCCCTCCCGGAAGGTTCACGCCATCGCTCCGCCGCCTCCGACGAGGAAGCCGTTCGGGTCGAGCCCGAGCCGGCGCACCGCCTCCGCCCAGCGATCCGGCACCGGGACGGTGGTCGCCAGGTCCTCCTCGAACCCGAGGGGGACCCAGGAACCGTGGGCGATCTCCTCCTCGAGCTGCAGGGGCGCCCACCCCGCGTAGCCCACGAAGAGCTGGACCGGGCCGGCGTCGACCCCGCGCAGGATCGACTCCAGGAGCGGCCGCGAGCTGCCCACGGCGAGCCGGCTCCCCACCCGGATGGCGTCCTCGTCCTCGCTGGCCGGCCCCCGCCGGTAGAGCATCCAGACCTGCTCCTGCGCCACCGGCCCGCCGACCATCACCGGCTGTTCCCCGTGGGCGGAGGCCCGCGCCAGGCCCCCGAGCCGGTCGTCGACCGAGGCGAGCATCTCGGCGACCGACACCGGGGCCGGCCGGTTCACGACGAAACCCATCGCCCCGTCGCGCCGGTGCCCGGTCATGAGGACGAGCGATCCCGCGAAGTTGGGGTCGCGCAGGCCAGGGGCCGCGACCAGGAACCCGGGCGCCAGGTGGGAGGCCGATCGCTCGCTCGCCATGTCCTCTTCCTGCGCCGACCGGGGCCGCGGCGCAAGGGGCTTTCCGGGATGGGCTTGACGCGGCGCAAACCCCCGTCGTTCAGCGGGATTTCCCGGACCCGCCCGCCGCGCGTAGTCCTTGACGGGTACAGCCCGCGCTGGTACCAACGTCGTCCCGCCGGATAGGCCTCACCGGCGCCCCTCCACCGTCTCACGAGGATCGGAAGAACCCATGTACAAGATCGTCCGCCACCAGGCCTTCTCTCCCACGACCTTCCTCTGGGAGGTCGAGGCGCCCGACGTCGCCCGGTCCGCCCAGGCCGGACACTTCGTGATGCTGCGCCTCCACGAGGGCGCCGAGCGCATCCCGCTCACCGTCGCCGACTACGACCGCGAGGCCGGCACGATCACCATGGTGATCCAGGCCCTCGGCAAGACGACGAAGGAGATGATGGAGAACTACGCCGAGGGCGACTCCTTCGACGACTTCGTGGGCCCGCTCGGCCAGCCGCAGCACATCGAGGCCGGCAAGCACGTGGTCTTCGTCGGCGGCGGTCTCGGCGTGGCTCCGGTCTACCCGCAGCTGCGCGCCTTCAAGGAGGCCGGCTGCAAGACCACGAGCATCATCGGCTTCCGCAACAAGGACCTGGTCTTCTGGGAGGACAAGTTCAAGCAGTACTCGGACGAGCTCATCGTCTGCACGGACGACGGCAGCTACGGCAAGCCCGGCTTCGTCACCGTGGCGCTGAAGGAGGTCCTCGAGCAGCAGAAGCCCGACCTGGTCGTCGCCATCGGGCCGCTCCCGATGATGTACGGCTGCGTCGAGACCTCGCGCCCGTTCGGCGTGAAGACCATGGTGTCCCTGAACGCCATCATGGTGGACGGCACCGGCATGTGCGGGTCCTGCCGCGTCACCGTCGACGGCCAGGTGAAGTTCGCCTGCGTCGAGGGGCCCGACTTCGACGGGCACAAGGTCGACTTCAAGGAGCTCATCGCCCGGCAGAAGCGCTTCAAGGGGCAGGAGGCCCAGGCCAACGAGGACTACGCCCACGTCTGCAACCTCGAGAAGCAGCTCTTCGAGGAGCAGAAGCGCAACTACAAGAAGATCAAGGAGCTCGAGCCCCACCAGGTGCACATGCCCGAGCGCGACGCGCTCGAGCGCTCCCGCAACTTCAAGGAGGTGAACCTCGGGTTCTCCCTCCAGGACGCGCTGCGCGAGGCGGAGCGCTGCATCCAGTGCGCGAAGCCCACCTGCATCGCCGGCTGCCCGGTGCAGATCGACATCCCGCGCTTCATCCGCCACCTCATCGTGCGCGACCTCGATGGCGCCCTCGAGGCCATCTACGACGCCAACATGTTCCCGTCGATCTGCGGCCGCGTCTGCCCGCAGGAGACCCAGTGCGAGGCGCAGTGCATCATCAACAAGAAGGTGGAGTCGGTGGCCATCGGCCGGCTCGAGCGCTTCGTCGGTGACAACGCCAAGGCCCCGAAGGCCGTCCCCCCCCGCTTCGACCGCAAGCTCGGGAAGGTCGCCGTGGTCGGCTCCGGCCCGGCCGGCCTGGCCGCCGCGGCCGACCTGGTTCGCTACGGCGCCGACGTGACGATGTACGAGGCCCTCCACGTGGTGGGCGGCGTGCTCCGCTACGGGATCCCCTCCTTCCGCCTGCCCCGCGACATCATCGAGCGCGAGGTGAACCGCCTGAAGGA
>JBAVCR010000051.1:0-9474 GCA_049586815.1 Anaeromyxobacteraceae bacterium | reverse complement strand
CCTCCAGCCGCCGCATCCGCTCCAGCACGCGGCCCGGCCCCTGGGCGTCGATCCAGCGGAACGGACCGCCCAGGAAGGGCGGGAAGCCGAGCCCGAAGACGGCCCCCACGTCGCCGTCGCGCGGGCTGCGCAGGATCCCCTCGCCGAGCGTGAGCACGGCCTCGTTCACCATCTGCAGGACGCAGCGCTCCACGATCTCGTCGCGGTCCACCTTCTTGCGCGCCTTGCCGCCGGGCAGGACCTCGTAGACCGACGCATCCACGACCTTCCTCTTCTTCGGATCGCCGTAGGTGTAGAAGCCCTTGCCGTTCTTGCGGCCGAGGCGCCCCGACTCGAGCACCGCATGCATGCCGTCCGGCACCTGCATCCGCTCGCCGAAGGCGCCGTGCAGCACCTTGGCCACCTTGGCGCCCACGTCGATGCCCACCTCGTCGAGCAGCGTCATGGGCCCGACCGGGAAGCCGAAGCCGGTGAGCGCGCCGTCGATGTCCTCGATGGAGGCCCCCTCGAGGAGGAGCATGACCGCCTCGTTCATGTACGGGGCGAGGATGCGGCTCGTGTAGAAGCCGGGCCCGTCGCCCACCACGATGACGGTCTTCCCCTGCTTCTTGCCGAGCGCGACCGCCGTGGCGGTGACCTCGGGGGAGGTGCGCGGGGTGACGATCACCTCGAGCAGCGGCATCTTGTCGACCGGGGAGAAGTAGTGCATCCCCACCACCGTCTCGGGGTGGCCCGAGGCCGACGCGATGTCGGCGATGGGGATCGACGAGGTGTTGGTGGCGAAGATGCCGCGCGGGTTCAGCTGCTCGAAGGCGCGCAGCATCTCCTGCTTCAGCTTCAGGTCCTCGAAGACCGCCTCCAGGATCACGTCGACCCGCTCCATGCCCTCCCAGCCGGTGCCGGCGGTGAGGAGCCGCATGCGGGCGAGCTTCTCCAGGCGATCGATGGAGCGCTTCTTCACGCGGCCGTCGAAGAGCCCGGCCACGGCGCCCCGGGCCCGGGCCACGGCGGCCTCGTCCTTCTCGCGGATGCGCACCGGGATGCCGGCGTTCACCGTGACGTAGGCGATGCCGGAGCCCATCAGGCCGCCGCCCAGCACCCCCACCGACTCCACGTTCCGGCCCTTCAGGCCCGGTTCCGAGGTGCCGTTGTCCTTCTTCAGCGCGGTGGTGGCGAAGAAGATCCCCATGAGCTCGCGGGCCACCGGCGAGACGGCCAGCTCGCCGAAGAGGCGGGCCTCCCGCTCCTGGCCGGCCTCGTGCCCCTTCTCCACGCCGGCCTGGATGGCCTCGAGCGCGGCGAGCGGCGCCGGGTAGTGCCCCTTCGTCTTCGCGAGGAGCTGCTTCCGCGCCTGCCGGAAGAGCACCTCGCGGCCGAGGAAGTTCTCCTCGAGCGCGAGCTTCTGCAGCTCGCCCTGCGGGTCCTTGCGGAGCCGGTCGACCACCCCTTCCGGCTCGGGGCGGAGCCGCTCGCCGTCGGCGAGGGCACGGGCCCGCGCCACCGCCACCTCGAGGAGGAGCGGCGGCGGGACGGCCTCGTCGACGAGGCCGATCGAGAGCGCCTTCCTCGGCTTCACCGTCTTGCCGGCCAGGATGAGGTCGAGCGCGGTGGCGATGCCGACGAGGCGCGGCATGCGCTGGGTGCCGCCCGCGCCGGGGATGACGCCGAGCTGGACCTCGGGCAGGCCGAGCTGGGTCTTCTTGTCGTTCGCGGCCACGCGGTAGTGGCAGGCCATGGCCCACTCGAGCCCGCCGCCCAGGCAGGCGCCCTGGATGGCGGCCACCACCGGCTTCGGGAACTTCTCCAGCCGGTCGAAGCCGGCCTGGGCGTCGAGCGAGAGGCGCTCCGCCTCGGCGGCGCTCCCCACGTCGCGGAGCATCTCGATCTTCGCGCCGGCGACGAAGCCGTCCTTCTTGCCGCTCGCCACGACCACCGCCTTCACGGCCGGGTCCTTGTCGAGGGCGTCGAGGACCAGGCCGAACTCGGCGCCGGTCTCGCGGGACAGCGTGTTGACGGGCTCGCCGGGGACGTCCACGAGGACGACGGCCACCCCGTCCCGCGTCTCGACCCGGAAGTTCTTCCATTCCGTGCTGGTCATGTCAGGCCTCCGGACCGTCGAGGACGACCGCGGCGCCGAGACCGCCGGCGGCGCAGACGGTGAGCAGCGCGTGCCGCCCCTTGCGGCGCGCCAGCTCGCGGAGCGCCTGGGTGATCATGCGGGCGCCGGTGGCGCCGAAGGGGTGTCCGAGCGGGATCGATCCGCCGTTCGGGTTGAGCCGCGCCGGGTCGATCTCCCCGAGCGGCTCGCTCCGGCCGAGCCTCTCCTCGGCGAACTTCCTCGACGCGAAGGCCTGCAGGTTGGAGAGCACCTGGGCGGCGAAGGCCTCGTGCATCTCCACCACGTCCATGTCGGCGAGCCGGAGCCCGGCCCGGTCGAGCGCCACCGGGGCGGCGTAGGCTGGTCCCTGGAGGAGCTGGTCGCCCGGGTCGGTGGCGGCGTAGGCGTAGGCCCGGAGGAAGCCGAGGGGCTTCACGCCGAGCTCGCGAGCGCGCCCCTCGCTCATGAGCACCACCGCGGCGGCGCCGTCGGTGAGCGGGGAGGAGTTGCCGGCGGTGATGGTGCCGTAGCGCTTGTCGAAGACCGGCTTCAGCGCGGCGAGGGCGTCGAAGGTGGCGTCGCTGCGGACGTTGTTGTCGGCCGAGGCCACCTTCTGGAAGCGGGGCGGGACCTCCACCGCCATCACCTCCTCGGCGAACTTCCCGCTCGCCCAGGCGTCGGCGGCCTTGCGCTGGCTCTCGAGCGCGTAGCGGTCCTGGGCCTCGCGGGTGATGCCGTTCTCCCAGGCCATCTTCTGGGCGCTCTCTCCCATGGTGAGCCCTGTCGTCGGCTCCTTCAGCGCCGGCGGCACGGGCGCCACGTCCTTCAGGGAGAGGCCGGAGAAGGCGCGCACCTTGTCGGCCACGCTCCGGGCGCGCGACGCGGCGACGAGCGCCTGGGCCAGGTTGTGCGAGGCGAAGATGGGAGCGTCGGAGAGCGACTCGGCGCCGCCGGCGATCACCGTGTCGGCGTGGCCGAGCAGGATCTGGTCGGCGGCCTCGGTGGCGGCCTGGATGGAGGTGGCGCAGGCGCGCGAGGTGGTGTGGGCGGGGAGCGTGCGGGGAAGCTCGGTCCTGAGCACGACCTCCCGGCCGATGAGGGACGAGAGCTGCGACGGGACCACCTGCCCGAAGATGAGGGCGTCGAACTCGGTGAGGGCGAGGCCGCTGCGGGCGACGAGCTCGTTCACCACGATGGCCCCGAGGTCCACCGCCGAGAGGTCCTTGAAGTCTCCTCCCGACTTGAGGAACGGGGTCCGGAGCCCGGCCACGACCGCCACGCGGGGCGGGGGGGAGCCGGACGGGGCGGGCGAGTGGTGGTGCCTGTGCTTCCGGTAATGGGACATGACGACCCCCGGGTTGATTCTCGAATCAGCGATTTCTCCGGATGATTAGTCTCCTCGACGCGCAGCGTCAAGTCGGGCGGGAGGCTGGGGCCGGCAGCGCAGGCGGACGTTAGGATCCCTCCATGGCCGTGAAGCGAAGCCGGGAGCTCAGCCCCCTCTCCAGCGAGCACCACCAGGCGCTCCTCGTGGCGTTCCAGCTGAAGAAGGCGATCGCCGGCCACGCCGAGACGGCGGGGGCCCCGCGCGACCTCGACGGCCTCGTCGCGCTGGCGCGCCGCTTCGAGGAGTCGGTCTTCCTCGTCCACATCGAGGCCGAGGAGGAACTGCTCGGTCGCCACCTCTCCCCCGAGGACGCCCGTCGCCTCAAGGAGGAGCACCGGGAGCTCCGTCACCTGCTCCACGAGGCCCGCTCGACCCGGCAGGCGAACCGGCGGAGCCCGCTGCTCGCCTTCGCCGACCTCCTCGAGCGGCACGTCCGGTGGGAGGAGCGGGAGCTGTTCCAGCGCTGCGAGGCGGCGCTCACCCCGGCGGACCTCTCCAGAGTCGGCCACGAGCTGGAGAAGAGGCTCGTCGTCGCGGGCAAGGGCGGCAAGCGCCCGTCGCCGTAGCGACCTCCCCCGTCCTCGGGGTCTCGGGACGCTACTCGGTCTCCGGCGCGCCCCCGCTGCGGGCCACGTCCTCGCTCTTCACCTTGGCCGGGTCCATGGTCGCGGCGCGCCGGGTCATCTGGGCGAAGAGGTCGTCGAAGGGCGGTGGGTCGCCCTTCACGAAGCGGAGCGGGTTCACCCGGGCCACGACGAAGTTGCGCAGGTACGGGGAGTCGAAGCCCCGCTCCTTGAGGCGCGCGACCGCACCGCCCACCGCCTCGTCGAAGGCGAGCACGACGTCGGCGCGCCGCTCCCGCTCCTGGATCGCGTCCGCGAGCCGGCGGTCGACGAAGGCGTCGACCTTGCGGAGGATGGGGTGGTAGGCGCCGCCGGGGAGGCGCGCCTTCTTCTCGTAGGCGAAGCCGAGCGTGGCGAGCGCAGGCTCCTCGAACTCGAGGGCCATGTCGGGCTCGCGCGCGTCGCTCTTCGCGGCGAGATCCCGGTACATCCGCACCACCTCGAGGGCCCGCTCCCGGAGGTTGTGGGCCTTCTCGATGTTGAGGGCCAGGATCTGGTAGGCCACCGCCCGCTCCGGGACCACGATGGCGAGCACGGCGCGGGCCCCGAGCTCCTTCAGCGCGGTGAGCCGGTGGCCGCCGTTCGGCGTGAGGTAGTGGCCGTCGTCCCGGACCGCGATGATCGGATCGAGGTAGCGGCGGGTCTTGTCCATGGCCACCGTGAGCTTGCGGACGTGGCCGTCGGAGACGTCGCGCTGGAAGCTCGTCCGCTCGACCTTGTCGATGGGGAGGGAGGCGAAGAGGAGCGCGTGCCCCCCGAGCGGCTCCCGGTACGCGGCGAGCACGAGCCCGCCGTCCTCCTCGATGTCGCGGGAGAGCGTCGCCACCTCGGGCGACGGATCGGCGAGGCGCAGCTCGGCGGCGCCGAGGCTGGTGGGCTGCAGCTTCACGCCCCGGCGCTTGCGGGGGCGGCCCGACTTCGTGGCGGGGCGCTTCTTCGCGGCCATGCCGCATCCTTAAGGCATCCCTTGCGCGGGCGCAGGGGTGCGCCGCTCAGGCCGCGGGCTGGGGCGTCTTCACGAGCTTCGTCGTGTCGTAGGACTGCGCGCGCAGCCGGGCCAGGATGCCGTCGTAGGTGGCGGCGTCCATCTGCGGCGTGCGCGAGAGGATCCAGAGGTACTCGCGGCTCGGGTGGCCCACCACCGCCCACCGGTAGTCCGGGTCGAGGTCGATGATCCAGTAGTCGCCGGTGAACGGCCAGAAGAAGCGGACCACGAGCTTCGCGTTCGACGGATCGACCGACCAGGCCTTCGCCGTGGCCTGGCGCTCCGGCCCGTCGAGCGTCTCCTTGCGGCAGGTGTTCACCACGTCCACGTCGCCGTCCGGTCGGATGGTGTAGTTCGCCGTCACCCCGGTGCACCCCTTCTGGAAGGACATGGGGATGGTGGCGATCTCGAACCACTTGCCGGAGTAGCGGGCGAGGTCGACCCGGTCCACGGTACGGAGCGGAGGCCCGGCGGGGGCGTGGGCGCATCCGGCGAGGAGCGCGGCGGCGAGGGCGATGAGACGCATGCCGTTCCCCTAACCATTGCCGCTCCCGCTGCACGGCCTTATCGTGGCGTCCCGTGATCCAGGTCCGCGAGCTGCGCAAGGAGTACAAGGTCCACCGCCGTCCGCCCGGCCTGGGCGCGTCGCTCCGCTCGCTCTTCCGCCGCAGCTACGAGCGGGTGAAGGCGGTCGACGGGATCTCCTTCTCGGTGGGCGCCGGGGAGCGGGTGGGCTTCCTCGGACCGAACGGCGCGGGGAAGACCACGACGCTCAAGGTGCTCTCCGGTCTCCTCCACCCGGGCGGCGGCGAGGTCCGCGTGGCCGGCTTCGAGCCGGCGCGGCGCGAGGTGGAGTTCCTGAAGTCGATCACGCTGGTGATGGGGCAGAAGCAGCAGCTCCTCTGGGACCTGCCGCCGTCCGAGACCTTCGCGCTCAACCGGGCCATCTACGAGATTCCCCGGGCCGAGTACGAGTCCCGGGTGCGCGAGCTCGTCGAGCTCCTCGACCTCGGGCGCGTGGTCGACAAGCCCACCCGCCAGCTCTCGCTCGGCGAGCGCATGAAGTGCGAGCTGGCCGCCTCGCTCATCCACCGGCCGCGCGTGCTCTTCCTCGACGAGCCCACCATCGGCCTCGACGTGACCATGCAGGCCACCGTCCGCGACTTCATCCACTCCTACAACGAGCGCACCGGGGCCACCGTCGTCCTCACCAGCCACTACATGGACGACGTGCTCGCGCTCTGCCCGCGCGTGGTGGTGATCGATCGGGGGCGGCTCATCTACGACGGCGACCTGCGCCGCCTCTCCCGCGAGATCCGTCCCGAGAAGCGCGTCCTGGTGAGGCTGGGGCAGCCGGTCCCGGAGGCCGAGCTCGCGCGGTTCGGCGCGCTCGTCTCCCACGGCGATGCCCAGGCGATCTTCCGCGTCCCCGGGGAGGAGGTCGCGAGCGTGGTGGGGCGGCTGCTCTCGTCGCTCCCGGTGGCCGACCTCACGGTGGAGGAGCCGCCGCTCGAGGACGTGATGAAGGAGCTGTTCGCTGCGAGCCGCGTCGACCGCTGACCCGCGACACCGGTGTCGCGGGTCGACCACGTGGACCGCGCGAAGGAGGGGGGGGCGCCCGGCGCGTCGCGGCCGCCTCCCGGCCCCCTCCGTTCGTCGACCCGATCCGTCAGTTCACCGTCCCGCCGAGGAAGATGGACGTCGTGACGCCCTCGAGCGTCGACTTCGCCTCCACCTGGTCGGACCCGGCCCGGGCGCCTCCCGTGATCTTCACGGTGCCGGTGGACCCGTAGGAGAATCCGCCGCAGCCGGACCGAGGCGACGTGCCCGCGGTGCAGTCACCGACGTTCGTCACCACGTAGCATGGACTGTTGGTGGTGTTCCCGTTGGACGGGCAGACGTTGGAGCACGACTCGCCGGACGTGATCTGCTCCCAGCGCGGCTTGGTGCAGTACTGCTGGGTGAAGGAGATCCCGAGGCCGAAGGGCGGTGCCGGCGTCAACGGGAACGCCGCGGTCACGAGCCCGTTCCCGGTGGCGAGCGCGTAGGTCGCGTCGGGAGCGACGGGGTTGAAGTTCCCGTCGCCGAAGGTCACCGCGTAGGTTTCCGACGTGGCCGGGCCAGGCGTCGACGACGTCACCGCGAACGGCGTCGCGGTCACCGGCTCGGGGAGCGCGCCGGACTGGAAGAACTGCGAGCCGGCGATCCGGCCGGTGCTCCCGTCCAGGATCGCGAAGGAGCCGCCCGTGAAGAGGAGGCGGGTCTCCGACCACAGGACCGCGTTGCGCGTCCACTGCCCGTCGGGCCCGTCGTGGCGCCCGTTGCCGTTCACGTCGACGAAGAACTCCCCGGGGTCGTAGACGCCGTTGTCGTTCGCGTCGATGTAGGGTTCACCCATGTCGATGTAGGGCTCGCCGGGGTCGTAGCTCCCGTTCCCGTTCCGGTCGACGAACCCCTCCTCGCCATTCACCACCGCGATCACGGTGACGAGGCCGTCGCGGGGGTTGTGGGTGAGCGTCCCGCAGGCGTCCTGGTAGGTGAGCGCGAACTCGCCGCCGAAGGGCGCCACGTCGATGGGGAGCTTTCCGTCGGTGCGGATGTCCACGACGGCGATGCCCAGGTCCGCCTCACCGCCGGGAGTTCCGTCCGCGGTGTACATCGGGGTCACCGCAGGCATGCCGACGCTCCCGGCCTCCGCGAAGAACTGCACCCGGGTGCTCCTCCCCACGACGTTCTGGAACCTGTCGCGGAGCGAGACCTTGCACGAGATGGTCTTGTCCAGGTGGGAGTTCGCGCAGTCGCTGTAGAGCAGGGCGGGCGCGTTCTGCACCGCACAGTCCATCACGACGTGGTCGCCGCTCGCCTTGGCGCCGATGATGGCCAGTCGATGGGCGATGGCGCTCGCGGAGAGCCCGCCCGCGGTGCTCCCGCCGGAGATCGAGACCACGCCGGCCGCCGTTCCCGAGGTGAGCGTGACGAGCGCCTTGCCCTCCTCGTCGGTCACGCCGGTCGCCTGGCACGCCGGAAAGGCCGCGGCGCATGCGGCGAAGCTCTCCCCGATGAAGGACTGCCCGAGCGACTCGTGCCGGAAGGCCACGGCGAGACCGGCCGGATAGGGCAAGCCAGCCGTGTCGAGCGCCTGGAAGGTCACGGTGCTCTTCTCCTGGAAGTCGGACTCCCGGGCGCCGAGCACCTCGTGCTGGTAGCCGGCGACGGTCAGGAGCGCGAGTCGGGGCATGGTCACCACCACGGTCGCCGTGGCGCTGACGGTGGACGAGGCCGCATAGGTCCCGGTGATCGTGGCCTCGCCTCCCGCATCGCTCGACGTGAAGATGGCGGTGGTCTGCCCGTTCGCGTCGGTGACCGCGGGTGTGGAGAGGCGCGTCCCCGCGAGCGAGGTGGCCAGCGTGATGATCTTGCCAGCGACGGGCGTGCCGTCCTGCTCGAGGGTCGCGGTGATGGTGGTGGTCGCGACCCCGTCGGCGGGGATGCGGGTCCGAGCCGCGACGAGTCCCAGGGCAGGCTGGCCGGTGGGGTCCTGGCACGTCGCCGTCCCCGCGGGGCAGACGCTGCAGGTGGAGGGCGTGCCGGGGCTGCAGACGCGCCCCTGCGAGTCGCAGACCTGGCCCACGCAGGCTTCCGTCCCGCACGTCGAGCACCCGGGAGAGGGCGTCGACGGGGCCACGAAGGTCACCGTCGTCTGCCCGTAGGCGCCGTACAGGTCGGCGGCTCGCACCAGGGCCGAGCCGGCGCAGGTCGACGACGTGGAAGCGTCGCACGCGATCAGCGTCACCGACGCCGGAAGGGACGTGACCCGGATGCTCACGTCGCCGGTGGAGAAGGTCCCGCGCGAGGTGGAGAGCGAGACCGTTCCCGTCGCGGTCCCGGTGACCGTGACCGAGACGGTCTGGACGCCGTCGGCCGTCACCGAGGCCGGGGTCGCCGTCACCGTCAGGACCGTCGACGGGAGCGAGTTGGCCGGCGTGTCCGTGGATCCGCCACAGGCGCCCAGCAGGGCGGCGGCGAGCACGGCAAGGAGTCGCTGGTTGGAACGGGACATGGGCACCTCGGGGCTCGGTGGGGCGCCTCGCCCGTCTCCCGGCCCGGATCGCTGTGAAGGACACATCATGGCGGCCCCACGGACGCCGTCAAAGAGTTGTTTGACCCGGAGTGCTACTTCGCGGGGAGTGTACCCGGGTCACGGGGCGCGGCCACGGCCCGTCCGGGACGTCACATCCAGCTCCCTGGGTCGTCGCGTCCGGAATCCCCTGCTGCCCCGACCGGGGCCGTCCCTCGTGCGCGAGGGCCGCGTGCCCCGGCCGTGCGCCCGCCGGCGGCGTTCACCTCCGGGGCGACGACGCCTCCGGCCGCGCCTACGGGA
>JBAVCR010000050.1:0-13512 GCA_049586815.1 Anaeromyxobacteraceae bacterium | reverse complement strand
CTCCTGGCCCCGCCCACAGGCCAAGAGATCAAGAACGCTCGGGATTGTCGATCCCCCCGAACCCAGTCCCTAAGCTGATCGCGTCTCTAGCCCCCGCCCCGCAGCCGGTCGATGGCCGCCTTCGGGTTCTTCACGCCGTTCTTGAGGAGCCACCACGCCACCTTGGCGCCGCCCGTCGCGAGGACGCCCAGGTAGCCGTGCGACACGAGCCGCGCCGTGGAGGAGTGGATGTGCACCCGCACCTTCCGCTCCGGCTCGCGGGCGAGCACGAGCTTGAAGAACTGGATGCCGAACTCCCCCACGTCGTCGCCCTTCATGGAGGTGAGCTCGCGCACCGCCCCGTCGGGCAGCCGCAGCGTGAAGTCGGGATCACCCTCGGCGCAGGCCTCGACGCGGGCCTCGCCGGTCGCCATCGAGAAGCGCGCCGGGCCCTCCGCGAGGTCGAGGGCGACGCGGGCGTCGCGGGCGAGCGATCGCGTCGCCTTGCGCGCCGCGGGAGAGGTGGAGAAGAAGCGCGCCAGCGCCTCGATGCTCGTCTCGGGCATGGCGGCAGTCTACAGCGTCCCCGACCATCACCGCGCCCACGGCGGTCGTGGGATGGACGCCGGCGCGTCCCCGCGGACCCCTCCGTCCGCCGATTGACTGGCGGGGCGCAGCGTGGTTTGACCACCGGATGCGCCTTCGCTTCCTCGCCGTGCTGGCCGCCCTCGGCGCCGCCGCATGCGCTCGCAACATCCCGAACACCGAGATCCAGGACACGCCCGACAACCGGGCCATCATCGCGATCGTGGACTCCTACCGGAAGGCCTTCGACGCGCGGAACGTCGACGGGGTGATGGCGCTCGTCTCCCCGAACTACTACGACGACGCCGGCACCATCGACGCATCGGACGACATCGACTACCGGATGCTCCCCCAGGTCCTGAAGGACACCTTCTCCCGCATCAACCAGGTCCGGCTCGAGTTCGGCATCACCGACATCATCGTGAACGGCGACCGGGCGCAGGCCGACTGCTTCTACGACGCGAAGTACCGGGTGCTCACGCCCCGGAGCGACATCGCGAAGCGCGACACCGACATCCAGCGCATCCTGTTCCAGCGGCAGGGAACGGAGTGGAAGATCATCTCGGGCCTGTGAGCCCCTCGGCGACGTCGATCCGTCGCCACCGCGCCGAGATCACCTTCCAGCCGTCCCTCTCGCGCTCGAGCCTCGCCTCGATGCGCCAGGTGTCGCCGGCTGCGGGAAGCTTGCCGGCCCACCCCTCCCCCTTCCCGCCCCGGACGAGCGCCGCGTCGAAGAGCGCTTCCGCGCGGTCTCCCTCGACCGTCACCCGGGCCGCCACCGGCAGCACCGCGTTCCAGGAGCCGCGGAGCGTCTCGGCGGTGACGAACTGGCGGAGCTCGCGGTAGCCCATCCCCTGCCCCTCGAAGCGCTCGCTCACGCCGGCGACCACGTCGGCGGGGCGCCTCTCCTCCACCGCCCGGGCGGCCGCCTCGAGCAGGGCCTGGATCCGCTCCTCGTCGGAGGGCGCCGGGCGGAGCGCGCGGGAGGCGAGCCCGGCCACCACGGCGAGGACTGCCAGTCCGGCGAGCAAGATCGCGACGTTGCGGGAAATTCTCATGGCGCGGGTCCGGGGCGGCCCCCGGTCGACATTGGAGTAGACTCCGGCCCGTGGCGCAAGACCGGGACAGGCCGACCCAGGCGGACCAGCACAACGAGCGGGGCATCGAGCTCGCCGACCGCGGCTGGCTCGAGGAGGCCGAGAAGGAGTTCCGGAAGGCCATCGCGCTCGATCCGGCCTCGGCGCATCCCCACGAGAACCTGGCCATGCTCCACGTCCGCCGCAAGCGCTGGCGCGACGCGCTGCTCGCCCACCTGAAGGCGGTGGAGGTGGAGCCGGACAATCCCGGCGCGCGGTTCACGCTTGCCTCCTTCCTCGCCACCCACGGGCTCGAGATGGCCGAGGCCGAGTACCGGGAGGCCATCGCCGCCGACCCGGACCACGCCGAGGCCCACCTCGAGCTGGGGCTCGCCCTCGCCGACATGGGGCGCTCCCAGGACGGGCTCCGGGAGCTCGAGACCGCCGTGCGCCTCGCGCCGGAGGACCCGCTCGCCCGGCACGAGCTCGCCGGCCTGCTCATGGACGAGGGCGACTACCGGACGGCCATCGCCCACCTCCGGGATGCGGCGCGCCTCGAGCCGTCGAGCTTCGAGATCCACCTCGACCTCGGGCTCTGCTACGCCCAGAAGGGGTTCTACGAGGAGGCGGAGCGCGCCTACGAGAAGGCCCGCGCCATGAAGCCGGACGACGCGGTGGTGAACTACGACATCGCGTCGCTCTACGCCCAGTGGGGCCGGAGCGCCGAGGCGCTCGCGCCGCTCCGGAAGGCGCTCGAGGCCGACCGGGAGCGGGTTCGCGGCTGGCTCGCCTCCGACCCGGTCTTCGACGCCATGCGGGGCAGCGACGCCTTCGATCAGCTCGTCGCCGGTTGATCCGGCCCGAACTTCGCATAGGTATCCGGGCCACCATGCCCGAGATCGCTTTCTTCCGTCACGGCGAGGAGTTGCTGCGCGTCGCCCTCGGCGACTCCACCACGATCGGCCGATCCGCGGACTGCGACGTCCATTTGCCGGAGACCGCTTAGGCAAGGAAAGTGCCGCTGGCATTGCCTTTCGCGAGGATTCTCCCTGCCGAGATGAAGTGGGGGATGAAGCGGGAGTCCCCAATCCTCATTGGGCGAGCCAACCGCCCCTACGGCGCCCCGGCGATGCAGGCGACGTTGGCGGTTTGGCCGGGAGATGTGGCCCCGGGAGCAGACAACGGGCAAGTCGCAAGTATCGAACCCGCAGGGCAGGTCAACACCGCGAGACACCCGGCGCATACCGTCACGGGCACCTGATACCAAGCCGTGGTGAAGAGGGCCTGAGAGGTGAGGACGCCATGCCCTCGGACGTTCACCACGATGCTGGTTGTCGCGCCCGCGGACGGCAGGATGGCCGGGAAGTACTGCACGGGGATTAGACGCAAGAGAGCGCCCGCCGAACCGGCGGCGGGCACGGTGACAGTAGTCGAGACACTCCAGGGCGGTAGCGCCGCGCCGGAGTAGGTCATCTCAAAGGTCTGGATGAAGGCGTCGTTGGTGTTGATCGATCCTCCGCCCGAGTTGTTCAGGAGCGAGTTGTTGACCTGGACCGGCAATCGAAAGTCCACCTGGGCTGTGGTCGCGTCGAGGACAGGCGTTCCCACCAACACCTCATTGCAGGTAGCCGAGTAGATGCACGCCCCACTGGTCGTGTCGGGCGCTGGAGGCGAGCACGTGGCGACAATGCTCACGCCACGGACCGAAATGCTGATGATCGCATTAGTGCTGCCTGCGCCATTCGTAGCCGTCACCGTGTAGGTGGCAGAAGGCGCGGCTGCCGTCGGGGTCCCCGTGATGACCCCCGTCTGCGTGTCCAGGTCGAGGCCTGCCGGCAAGTTCGGGGACACGCCGTAAGACGTTACGGTCCCCCCGCTGCTGGTTGGAATGTTTGGCGTGATCACCGTCCCCACGACGTAGACAGCAGGGTTCGTGGAATACGCCAATCCGCTGGGTCGCGAAACTACCGTGGGAGAGCCTTCCGACCCGCCACAGGCCCCAACGAGCCCAGCGAGCGCCATTGCGGCGAGGCCTTGGGGCAGCCTCATGACTCCTCCTTGAGCGGACACGTTGCTCCTCGCCTTCACTCTTCAGCTACAGTCGACTTGGCGCCTTCGCCGGCCGATTCAGCGACGACCTCGGCTGTTCGCGAAGATGGCTAACCCCCGGCAGCAACCCCTGTGATGCAAGTCGAGCAAATCAGCGGTCAGGACCCCTCAGCCGTGAAGGCGACGAAGTTAGCGGGGGAAACGACAGCAACTGCGTACCATGCGACACCCCCCACACCGGAAGCAAACGAGGCGGTCTGGCAGGTGTCGCCTGCCCGAACGAACACCGTATAGGTCACCGTGGTTCCGTTCGTCACACTTGAAGGGGCCACCAGTGCCCCCCTTGACGAAATCTGGGTGGCCCCCAGACTCACGTTTGTCCCGCAAGTGGAAGTTGCCGAAACGCTCGTACTCTCGGAGTAGTACTCCCAAAGGCAGGTCGAACTGGTGTGGTACGCAATCTTCTGGGTGCATGCGGAATCAAGGAAGTACGAGATACCAGCATTTGATTGGGTCGAAGACGGTAGGCACCTTGTCACGCCATCTGCGGCGAGGCGCAGAGTGCACGCGACGTTGAGTGACGTATCGAAAAACCCAAACGTCGGGGCGGCTCTCGTTCCGTCCGCACCGACCATCACCTGCTGTCTCACGATGATGCGCGATCCCGAAGTTGGCACATCGCTGGCCCCAGGTGGGCCTGCGGGTCCTGTTGGCCCGGTCGGACCCGTCGCCCCGGCGACTCCCGGCGTTCCGTTGCACACATATTCGACCGTGCCGCCGTTGACGCTGATGGCGACTCCACCTGCGGGGCAGTGGGCGTCCCCGACAGGGAGAACGATCTTGGTTAGAGCACTCACGTCCGTCGATCCAGGCGGCGTCGCTGGAGGGGTCGCAGTGGATGTGCTTCCACCTCCGCAGGCCGCTGTCGTGAGCAGCGCAACTGCCAGTAGTACCCGTTTCATGTCGACCCCCGTGAGATGGCGCATCCTACAGGCTCGGCCACACCAATAGTCGAAGTTCGCGCCGGGTAGCCCATTCAGGTTCACTCACTTCGCTTGTCAGATTCGAGGCGGTGCGTCGTCCGCGAAGGGGCGAGAGCCGAGCTCTCAGGGATCGCCTCAGTACTCCAGCGAAAGAGAGACGAGGCCGACACCCCCCTGGAAGCAGCGCGTGGCGAGGTCGAGCGACAGGAATTGTTGGAGCGCGTCGCCAGGCTGGAGACATCGAATCAAGGGAGTGGAAGGCCGACGTTCGCCGTTACTCGAGCATCGCGACCGTAGTCCTCGTCGCGCATATCGGAACCGCCTATGGCGTTAGGGACGTCCGGAGTAAGCGATCGACGGTCAAGCTGGTGATGAAGGACGTACCGATTACGCCTCCGACTCCTCCTCGACCGTCGTGGCGTGACGACGATGATGAGTTCTACGTGCCGCGAACTCTGATCGGACAGCGCGGCTAACGGCGCCGCCTCCACCCGCCGATCTTGTTGCCGGTACCGAGCCAGTCCCCCCAGGACTCCCACTCCCCTGGGTATCGCCTGTCGGGGTTTGCAGGGATGTCGTCCGGCCGCCGGCCGGAGCGACAATAGGCGCGCCACTCCCGCGCATGCGCGAGGTCGAGTGAACGGGCGAAGGCTCGGGCCTCGATGAATGGTCTTTTCGCCTTAGGTCGGCCTCCGGACCACTTCCTGGCCCCGGTCCCAAGCCAATCGCCCCAACCTACCCATCCATCCTGACGGTAGATCACGTTTGGTGCTGCAGGGACGTCGGTCGGCCTACGCGAGGAGCGGCTGTATTCGCGCCATGCGGTCTCCGAAGGAATCCCGAGGCTGCGCACAAATGCCCGCGCAGATGCAAAGTCACGGAACTTTCGAAGCGATGGGGAGACCTCCCCGGTGCCGAGGAAGTCACCCCAACTGACCCAGCCCTTATCGCGATAGCACGCATTGACCGCCGTCGGGATATCCGACGGCTTCCTGCCGCTACGGCAGTAGGCGCGCCACTCATTCGCCGACCGCAACCCAAGCCCTCGAACGAAGGTCCGCGCCTCTTCGAACGGCCGAATCATGAAGATGCTGGTGCGTCCCGTCCCCAGCCAGTCACCCCAGCCGCGCCACTCTTCCCGGTACACGTTGTGCGGGCCAGCAGGAATGTCCCTGGGTTTCCTCCCAGAGCGGCAGAACTCTTTCCATTCGGCGAGCCCGGCAAGATCCAGGCTTCGGCTATAGGTCCTAGCGGCGGCGAACAACCGATACTCCCGTAGGCGGCTCGCGACGAAGCCCGTCCCAAGCCAGTCACCGAATCCGGCCCATCCTTTGCCCTTGTAGACCCGCGAGGCGGCTGCCGGGATGTCCGGGGGCTTCTTGCCGGACTTGCAGAAATCATCCCAAGCCCCTTGGCTGGTGAGGTTCAACCGCCGTACGAACGCCCGTGCCTCCCTGAAGGACCGGTACCGAAAGGTATTCCGGTCGACGGTCGTCGTGCCCAACCAGTCTGCCCAGGAAATCCAATCGCCGTCGTAGGAGCGATAGGGGGCGGTGGGAATGTCCGGAGGTAGCTTCCGTGCCCTTATGAGCGCACGGAACCCGGCCGCGCTCTTGAGGCCCAAGGAACGTACGAACTTGCGCGCATCTTGGAACTCGCGGAACGGCTTTTCGTGGAGGTTCCCAGTACCAAGCCAGTCCCCCCAGCCCCTCCACTCCCCCTGGTAGATGCGGGTCACAGCAACAGGAATATCGACGGGCTTTCTGCCTGACTTGCAGTAGGAGGCCCATTCCAGCGCCGATGTGAGTCCTAGCGACCTCGCAAAGGCACGGGCCGGCTGAAAGGCCCGCCACTGAACCGTCCGCTCGAAGGTGCGCACGGCGATGGCCTGGTTGACCATGTCCAAATCGACCCTGAGCCCGACCTCCACATCACCCGCCACCTCGAACACCCGGCGTCCGGTCCAGGGCTTCCCCTGAGCGACCGCCGCGAAGTAGTCGAGGACTACCTCGTTCTCGGAGCCCAAGGCGCAGGTGACCCGCACGACGTCGCCGTAGGTGGCGTCCGACGGCGTCCCTTCCTCCTCGATGATGGTCGGGATTATGGCGAACCCGGCCTCCTTCCCCGGGAACGGGCGGAGGGCTCGCCCGACCCCCTGTACGATGTCGATCACGCTCTGGCGCGGGTCGGCAAAAATCACCGCGTCCATCGAAGGGCAGTCGACGCCCTCAACGAAGACCCGGACGTTCGTGATCAGGGCGTTCTCGGACTCCTTGAACGCCCGGAGCTCGGTATCGCGCTCGGCGGCCGTCATGTCGCCGTCGACGTGGAACACGTCGAGATGGCCGTACTCGGGGAAGAGCTTCCCGATGAGTTCCTGGACCTCGGCGGCCCGATGGCACCGCTTTCTGGACGAGTAGAAGCCCAGGGTCCGGCGGATACCGTACTTCTTCATCGCCTTCCGCAGCGCCAGGGCCGAGACCAAGTCCTCGACCCGAAGCACCTCGTCTGCGTTCTCCTTCTGGAGCCGGACGAAGAGCCGGTCCCGGAGGAGCTTATCGACCTCGGCCTGGGCGACGGTCACCGCGACGATGGTGAGATTCGGGATGATCCCCCGGTCCATCGCCTTCAAGAACGTCATCTTGAAGGCCTCCCCGCCGTACACGGCGGGGTCCCCCATGCTGATGACGTCGTCGCGGTCCTTGCCCTTGTAGATGCGGGGCGTGGCCGTCATGTAGATGCGCCTACGGACCCGGATGTTGTCGTCGTCGAGCAGGTACGAGAACGGGGCACCGTCCCGACCGGCCGTGCGGTGGGCCTCATCGAAGACGCCCACGTCGAAGGTCATGCCCGCCTTCCGGGCGGCCGCCCCGACGACTTTCCCACTCTGGTAGGTCGTGAACACCACGGCCAGGTCGGCGCGGCGGCTCCTCAGCATCCAGGCGGCGACCTCGGCCGGGTCGGTATCCACCTTCACACCGAGCTCCTGAGCGGCCCGGGAATCGGCGACCGAGTCGTCGCTGCACACGACCGCCCAGGCGGGCCGGCGGCCCCTGGCGAGGGACTGCTCGGTCCAGTCGGTGAGGAGCTGGCGGATCAGGGACAGATTCGGCACTGCGACGAGCACCGCCCGGGCGCGAAGCTTCTCGGCGGCCCAGAACCCGATGAGGCTCTTTCCGGTGGCGCAGGGCATGACCACCTTGCCCCGGGCGTGGTCGGCGAAGTAGCCGGTGATGCCCTTGAGAGCCTCCCGCTGGTGCCGACGGGGTTTCTTCCGGGCTGGAGGTTGGGGCGCGGCGCCACGGAGTTGCTGGTGGAGGCGGCGGAAGAAGGCCGCGTCCAGGCCTCGCCACACGTCGCCCATCAGGAACTCGAGGCCCGGCTCGCCGGCCAGGTGGGCGCTGCGGCTGTTCGCCGTCGTGGCGACCAGGGCAAGCTCGAGCTCACCGTGAGCCCTGTTGCGGCCGGCGATGACGCCGGTGGCCTCCTGACGGGAGAGGGACCACTTCTCGTCATGGTGGTACTTGGCCTGGACGGCCCAGAACTTCCCGGTCCGCGTTTCGGCCACCAAGTCGATGCCGGTGACGTCGCGGTGGAAAAGGTTCAGCTTCTGGAGGACGGCCTTCGGCACCTCGCCGTGGGTGCTCCAGACGTTCTTAAAGTCGTATTTCGAGTCGAGCTGGAGGTAGTGCTGCACCAAGAGCTCGAAGACCTTGCCCTTCTCGTCCTCGGTGGCGCCCTCCAGGGCCACGCGAACCGCCTCCCAGGACTTGCACGCGAGCAGGAGCTGACCGGCGGCCCCCAGGCCTCCTGCGGTCGCCCCTTCGCCGCTCCATCGGGTCGACTCTGGTACCTCCCAATCGGTCGACATTTAGCTGGACCTTTTCTTCCACCGCTCCCAGGCCCACCGGAGGGCATCCGGATGGGGCTTCCTGGTGAGGTGGGTCACCGAACCGTGGCGAACGCGAAGTTCTTCGAGCGTCGGGCCGCCCTCGAGGGTCCGAATTTGAAATGAGTCCGGCTCAACGGAGAAGAAGCCGGCGTCGTATGCACGGTGATGGATCGCGCACAGGATGAGGCCGTTCCGTGGGTCATCTGACCCCTTCTCCTTCTTCGGGCGGATATGTGCTCCGTCCAGGAGCTGACGGATCGACAAGCCGCAAACTGCGCAGCTCGCCCCGTAGTAGGCGATGCACTCAATTTTGAACCGCTGCTGACCAAGGCGGGTCTCGATTTGGGCGGTCCCCGTCTTGCCCTCCGCCTCGAGCGCAAACGGGGCCTCGGGCTCCGGGATAGGTTGCGGTACCTGGGGAGTTGGGCCGAAGTCGATCAGGAACACCTTGTCGGAGTCGTCCCACTCCTCGACCCAGGCCATCCGCACATCCCGGGCATCGGTCGAATCCTCCGCGTTCGTGATCACGAAGATTGGCAGCTGGAGCCGCTTCGCCCACTTCGTTGCTTCGATTTCGGCTTGGTCTCGGCTCCCCCGTTTTGTTTCAGGGTAGTGATAGAGAAGGCCGTCATCCCACAGGTCATCGGCGTATCGAGTCCCTCTGTGCAGAACGCTGACCGTTACCCCGGGGGAGGCAACCTGGCCTGTTCGCACGGAGTCAACCCAGATCCCCTGCTGGCCTCCGTAGAGGCCGAGCTCGCGGACGAGCGCAGGTGATACGGCGCGGGGGCCACCTCGAACGGCCAGGTCGTTCCAGGCGGCAAGCCTTCGGGCGCGTTCGGCGTCGACGACCTCCAAACTCGGGACCGAGGTCGGGACAGAGCCAGCCAACGCCTTCACCTCGAAGCCAAGATCCCGAAGGCGCCTGTTGGCTCCCTGCTCCCCTCCGCTAAAGGCAGAAGGTGGTAGGCCACCGGGATTCCCGACCGAGTAACCGTAGGCGGCCCCGAGAATTGCCTTCGGCGCGTACGTCTTCTCGTCGACGACCATTACGTAGCCGGTGGGTGGACTGAACCCGTACTTCTCCAGGAAGGCCTCACGACCGATCTCATCCCACTCTGCAATGGCCTGCTCGACCCCACCCCTGGTAATCGCCGACAGCGTATCCATTCTGGTCCCCCGAGGCACGTTTGGGGTGGAAGCCTACCAGCGTCACGGACGCGGTCTAATGGTGATCGCGGGCACCGTAGCCGCGGGACAGAGCGGCACGGTGGGCCAGGGAATGCCGTGCCAGCAGCTGCACCACCGACGGCACAGTGGGTAGGGAACGGTCTCGCCTACCTGGTGGTACGACTCCGGGAGCCATCACCCAGGACACATCGCCGGCGAAGGAGCAGGCGACGAGCGCCGGGAGCGCTTGCAACTCACGCCCCACCGTGACACGCGCCTCCGACGGGCCTGGGCTAGGATCCCGCGTATGAAGCCCTGTAGGTTTCCTGGCTGCGAGCGCCCGTGCTACGCACGGGACCTGTGCGCCCCCCACTACCAGCAAGAGCGCGCCGGCCGCCCCCTCAAGCCGCTCCGCGGACCGGTCTCAGCGGCCGGTTTCCTGCGCGTCTCGCTCCGGGTCTCTCCCAGGCTGCGGGAGGCGCTGGGCGAGCATCCGAGCCTGAAGGCGCGGGCCATCCTCGAGGCATGGGCTAAGCGGTCACCGTCGAAGCGGTAGGGCGTGGGCAGGAAGACCTCGCTCCTTGTCGGCCTGTCACCGCGCTGTCGGCCTTCCGTTCCTCGGCCGGTCGGTAGGACCTGGCTCCACTGTCATCGTGACAACCGAAGACAGTTCCGCTGACTACTGCCGAAAGCTCGCCTTCTGGCGCGAGTAGATAGGGCCAGACTTCGACGCGGAATCCTTCTCCCGGTGCGTTCACATCTTGGACCTCGCGGGCTTCCCACTTCGGCTCATTGGGGCCGAGTACGGCGACGACGTCCCAACTCCCGCCGTGAAACACCTGATCGCAGCTGTGGGGACGAAGGCGCCGAATGCCGACCTCATCGTCCTGGAGACAGTGAGCCGACTCGGGGGTGACAAAGGGAACGGGAGCACGAGCGCACTCGTATGCGCGGTGGAGCGGATCGCCGCGATGACATAGGCCACTGTTCTCCTAGTCGCCCATATCTCAAAGGCGATGGCCCGCGAGGGTCACGGAGACGCCTACGCTCCGCGAGGAGGCTCTGCCATCACCGACAACTGCCGCGCTGTCCTCACCCTGACGACGCTCGACCAGGAGCAGATCGGCGACGTGCTCCCCGGCGTCGTCGTCCCGCCAGATCAGCTGCGCGAACTACTGGTCCTACGGGCGCCGAAGGTGAACTCGGCACCCCCTCAGCTCCCGACCGAAATTCAGCGCATCCCGACTCGATGGGGGATCGCCCTTCGCATCTTCGACTCTCCCATCCCGAAGAGCCCCGAGGAGACCCGGCGTGTCGTACGTCGCGCCATCGGTGAGCACCTGCGTGAGTTAACGATCCGCTTCGAGGGAACGCTGACTGAGTCAAAACTCGGCGCCGGACTTTACTCGGACGTTCCCAACCTCTCGAAGGGCC
Source organism: Anaeromyxobacteraceae bacterium (assembly GCA_049586815.1). Taxonomy (GTDB): domain Bacteria; phylum Myxococcota; class Myxococcia; order Myxococcales; family Anaeromyxobacteraceae; genus CAIOAK01. The sequence continues at coordinate 2,344 of JBAVCR010000050.1, read as the reverse complement.
ACGTTCCCCGACCCGTCCAAGAGTTAGTCGAGGACGGTTTCGTGCATCGCGCTGACCGCTCGAGTCGGGGCGGCGGAAAGGTTATCCTCCCCGGCCCGCGCCCGAACCCTACCGACGAAGTAACCTCCGGGGGAGTTCAGGAGCCTTTGCGGGAGGGAACTTAGTTTTTCTCCTCGCCCCTTCCCCGAACAACTCTCCTACCCTTAGGTCGCGGGAGAGTGGGAGAGTTCCTCTCCCCCACCCCCTGCGCCACGCCCCGGCAGACCCTCGAGACTGCGACCGGGAGATTCCTTGGGAGGGTTCGCAGTCGCCGACGTGCCCAAGCCTGGCATTTGGCAGAGAGTCGACGCCAGGCCTGCATTTGCCCCTGTCGAGGGCGACGCTCTATGAGACTATCGGTTCCGCTTTCTCCAGGGGAGGAACCATGCCGCCGATTTCGGCGCCCACCATCAGACAGCTCGCCCTGATCAAGTACATGTTCCAAGAAGGCGAGCAGCAGTCCCGGAGGCCTTCACCTCTCTTCGTGACGGCGCTCCTGTCTTTCCAAGATGCAGCCGAGTTGTTCCTACACTTGGCTTGCGAGCACAACCAAATCGTCCTGAAGAAGCAAACGCAGTTTCTGGAGTACTTTTCTGCACTCGCCCCGGTTGGGAATGTGCTTCATCAGCCTGGGATGGACCGGCTGAATCGCGCCAGGGTCAACTTCAAGCATCACGGAAATCTGCCCAATGACGGCGACATGGAGTTCTTTCGCGTAACGGCCCGGAGCTTCTTTGAGGAAAACTCGCCCTTACTCTTTGGCTTGGCCTTCGCTGAGATCTCGCTGGTCGACCTCGTCGCATGCGAAAAGGCGAGGGACTTGCTGAGGCAGGCACAGCAAGCTCTGGGCGCGGGAGAGCGTCGAGCAGCCGAGACAGCTCTCGCACTCGCGTTCAAGGCTCTTCTTGCCGACTACCGTGGCAGGAAGCGTGTGGGGCGTACCCAGGACGACTTGTTCTCGCTTGGACCAAGCATGTCGTTCATGTCGAGCTTTCACCTTGGCGTGAAGGACCGCGAGATCGCGAGGTTCGTTGATTCCACAAGAGAAGCGATCGAGCGCCTCCGAGACGTGGTTGAAATTCTTTCCTACGGCCTCGATTACAGAAAGTACGCCCGATTCAACCTGCTGACGCCTTTCATTCAGTTCACAGTTAGCGGTGACCACGTTGTAATCGCCAGGCCAGGAAGCGATCTAACCGACGACGAGTATGACTACTGCTTCAGCTTCGTCATCGAGTCGGCTGTTAAGCTTCAGGAATTCGACTTCACAGTCACGTAGCCACCGCTACCTCGACCGCAGCGCACGAGGACTTCTGGCCACCAAATTCGGCACGCAGGCCGACAGGAGCTCAAGCGCCCTCGCGCTTTCGAGAGCAGCGATTTCTTCCCGCAGCCTCCAGTAGGTGCGCCAACGCTGCCGAGGCTTCTTCGGTATGCGCTCGAAATCGAGCGTCCACCCCGACCCCAGGAGGCGTAGTCGCTTCTCAAGCTTCCGTCCCAGCCGCCCATGCCGGTCCTCCCTTGAGCTCGGGTAGACGAGGTGGAGGCACTTCCGGCACGCCCAGGTAAGGGAGCCGAGGAACATCATCCCGCGGCTGGCGCAGCAGTGCGGGCAGACAAGCCAGACGCGGTGCCCGCCGTAGGGCAGCGGGACGTGGCGGAGCGACACGACCGTGTGCACCTGGCCGGCGGTGAGCCTCACCGAGTGCGGGAAGGCTTCGACCGTCACGGTGAGGCCGCCGGGGAACCTCCAGGTCGAGATGCTGCCCGGTTCGAGGAGCCCCGGGTGGGCGATGAGCTCCCTCGTGCTGATGCGGACGTACTGCGTAAGCATCGAGTAGGTGGCGGGGCGTCCCACGGCTCGAATTTACCGTAATCGACTGACGAGAATGCCTGTCCCACAGCCCTTTCCCAGCATCCGGGAAGCGTGCCAGACGCGTTGGCAGCCTTCGGCGCCCTTAACCCGGACTCCTCGTTTCTGGGGTGCAGGCAGGAGTCCGAATCTGAAGAGTGCCGCCCTAGGGAGTGGAGGCTTGGCACCCTTCGGGTGTGCCAGCTCCTCTCCGACACTCGGGAAGCCTGCCGGCGTCGCTGGCACCCTTCGGCACCCTTGGACACTCTCGACATCATGTTGACCCCTGCGCCCGGAAGACGGTGGCGTCGGCGCGGTTGCGCCCGTGCGTATTCCGGTGATTCCGATCGGCCATTCCGGCCGAAGCCGATCGCTCGTTCCGAGGAAGGCGATCGCCAGGAGCGTTGCGCCGCTGGGTAGGTCTACTTCGCCGTCTTCTGGCCCTTCGTCAAG
>JBAVCR010000049.1:0-3448 GCA_049586815.1 Anaeromyxobacteraceae bacterium | reverse complement strand
GGGCGCCTGGGATGGAACGGCAGGGCGCGGCGCGGCACGCTCGAGGGCGGACGGGTGGCGCTCGGCGCAGGCGGCGAGGTGGCCGCCTCGCTCGACGGCGACGTGTCGCTCCGGGGCGACGCCCGCTTCTCGCTCCGGGCCCGAGCCACGTCGGTGCCGTGGCGGGCCCTCGTGGAGGCCCTTCCCGCCGACCTGGGCCCGCCCCCCACCGCACCGCCGGTCGCGGGCGCGATCTCGGCCCGCGCGTCGCTCTCCGGGTCGATCACCCACCGGGACGACTGGGACCTGCAGGTGGACCTCGACCTCGACGACCTGCGCCGGGCCGCCCGGGCCGCCGGTCCTTCCTGGCTCTCGGCCCCCTTCGAGTGGACCCCGATCGACCCCGGCCCGGGGGAGAAGCCGCGCCGCATCGTCGTGGGCCCGGGAAACCCGGCCTTCGTCCCCTACCCGGAGGTCCCGCAGACCCTCGTCCGCGCGGTGACGGCCAGCGAGGACGCGGGCTTCTTCGGCCACCGCGGGTTCGACTTCCGGGAGATCGCGAGCGCCGTCGCCGACCGGACCCGCGTGCGCGGCGCCTCGACCATCTCGCAGCAGCTCTCGAAGAACCTCTTCCTCTCCCCGGAGCGGACGCTCGCGCGAAAGGTGCGCGAGGCGCTCGGCACCATCGCGCTCGAGGCCAGCCTCCCGAAGGCGCGGCTCATGGAGATCTACCTGAACATCGCCGAGTGGGGACCCGGCGTGTACGGCGTGGGCGAGGCCGCGCGGTTCTGGTTCGGGAAGGACGCGCGCGACCTCTCGCCGCGCGAGTCCGCGTTCCTGGCCACGGTGATCCCGAGCCCGCGCCGCTTCCACGCGCGGCTCCACCGATCCGGGATCACGCCCTGGTGGAACGCCCGCATCGACGACGTGCTCGGGAAGATGCACGTCCAGAACCAGCTCACGGACGAGCGGCTCTCGGCGGCGCTCGAGGAGCAGCTCGCGCCGCTCGGGCGCATGCACCCGCTGGGGCCCGTGGAGGGGGACGCGGCCGGCGCCGGCCCGCAGGAGCCGGAGCCGACGGAGGACGACGGGACCTACTTGTCGCGGTAGGTGATGCGGCCGCGGGTGAGATCGTACGGGCTCAGCTCCAGCTTCACGCGGTCGCCCGGGATGATGCGGATGTGGAACTTCTTCATCTTCCCCGACGCGTACGCGAGCACGGTGGGGCCGCTGTCGACCTTCACGCGATACATGCCGCCGGCGAGGGCCTCCTCGACGGAGCCCTGCACCTCGATTCCTGCTTCCTTTTCGCTCAATCGCTCTCCTGTGTTCGGAACCTTATAGCCGGAATGTGCTCGAGCGGCCCCGGGATTTCCGGGGCCGCTCGATGGCTACCTTCCGCCCGGAACTAGCCCCGGCGGACGTTCGCAGCCTGGAGCCCCTTCGGGCCCTGGACCACGTCGAACTCGACCCGCTCACCCTCCTTCAGGGTGCGGAATCCGTCCATGGTGATCGCGGTGTGGTGGACGAACACGTCCTCCCCACCCTCCTGCGAGATGAAGCCGAAGCCCTTCGCGTCGTTGAACCACTTCACGGTGCCGGTAGCCATCGCTTCCACTGTCCTTTGTTCCAGGTTTCTCTTTGCCGGGAACCCGCGTCTGGGACCCGTCGCCGGGCCAACCTGCCCGGATCACGGGCGCGAACTATCCCCAAACGGACCCTGCCCGTCAAGCAGTCGGGGGCTCCGGGAGGGGCCCGGTCAGGCCGCCGAGGTGGCCAGGCGGCCGAGGAGGATTCCCAGGAGTCCCGCCCCCCAGGCGGCGACCAGGGTCCCGACGACGTAGACCGTCGCGAGCTCCCATTGCCCCCGGGCCGCGAGCGAGATCGTCTCGTGGTTGAAGGACGAGTAGGTGGTGAAGCCTCCCATCACGCCCGCCGCGAGGAAGAGCCGGGTCTCCGGCGAGATGGCGCCGGCCTCGAGCCCGAGCACCATGACGAGGCCGAGGAGGAACGAGCCGGCGACGTTCACGGCGAGCGTTCCCCAGGGGAAGTCGCTGCCCCACCGGGCCGCGCTCCAGGTCCCCACGAGGTAGCGGGCGCCGCTTCCGAGGGCGCCGCCGGCGCAGACGAGGAGGAGCTTCGACATGGGCGGGCCGGAGTCTAGGCCCGGGCCGGCGCGGGCGGCAAGGCGAGACCCGGCGGATCACCTGGACGGGGCGGCTGGCCCCATGGCGCGGAGGAGCGCCCCGGCCCGGCCGGCCACGTCGTCGGTCCCGTCCCGGAGCCCCTCGAGCCACCCCCGGGCCCGCTCGCGGCGCCGCTCGGCCCCGGGGCCGGCGTCGACCGGGAGCGCGAGGAACGCCTCGGCCCGGACGAGCTGCACCTGCCGGTCGCCTGGCGCGAGCCGCGCTGCAGCCTCGGCGAGGACGAGCGCCGTGAACGGGGCTCCCCTCCTCCGCTCGACCTGGGAGAGGAGCGCCCAGGCGAAGGCGTCGCGCGGGTTCACGACGACGAGCCCCTCCAGGATGGCGCGCGCCACCTCCAGGTCGCCCTGCCTCGCCTCCTCGGCGGCGAGCGCCGCCACCGCCACCCCCAGCTCCTCGGTGAAGCCCTGCAGCTCCGCCAGCGTGCGTCCGGCCTGGATGTCCTCATGGGTCGGGATCACGGGAGCCCCTATCGGACGTTCTGCACGGCCACCATGGCGGTGTCGTGCATGCCCTTCATGACGTTGGAGACGAGGGTGAAGAGCTGGTTCTGCTTCTCCACCAGCCGCTGGATCTCGAGCATCTCGAGCCGCTCGTCGGGTGTGCCCGCCTCCTTCTTCGCGGTCTCCTCCTTCGTCGTGGTGGGCTTCTTCGACGGCGCCTTCCCGGTTCCCCCGGCCTTCGCGCCGTCGTCGGCCTTCTTCGCGGTGCTCGTCTTCTTCGCCTTCGCGCTCCCGCCGGTGAGGGCCTCGGCCAGGGCGTCGCCCACCTTGAGCGCCCCGGGCGCGAGCGTGGGCATCCCGACCGCGGTCGCCAGCGCGGCGAGGAGCGGCCCCCCGAGCGCCTTCAGCGCGTCTCCGAGGAAGCCGTCCAGGTCGCCGAAGATCGCGTCGGCGATGGCGAGCGGCGGGAACACCGCCTTCAGGATCGAGCCGAGGATCCCGCCGCCGTCGTCCTTCTTCGCCTCGGTCCCGCCCTCGCCGTACTTCGCCCGGTACTCCTCCATGCGCTTCGTGAGGTCGTCGTCGAGCTTCCTCTGCGCCGCGATCATGAAGCGCGCGAGCTTCTCCTCCACGCTGAGCGACGGGTCGGAGAGGAACGACCACTCGCCGGTGATCCTGGGACCGGCCGGCGCCTTCGCGGTGGAGGTCTTCGCGGTCGACGCCTTCGCCGCGGCGTAGCCCGCTCCTCCGGCCGGACGGGCGGAGGTCGCCGAGACGAGCCACCCAGGCGCCACCGCCTCGGAGCCTGCCGTGAGCCAGGCG
>JBAVCR010000048.1:0-9275 GCA_049586815.1 Anaeromyxobacteraceae bacterium | reverse complement strand
AGAAAAAGGGGCGCTCCGGCAGGAGCGCCCCCCCCTCCCCGCTGCGTGCGACTCAGGTCCGCAGGAAGGCCCGCACGAGCGCCCTCCACTGGGCGTCCCCGAGGAGCGAGGGCGGCGGGCCGACCAGCTCGCCTCCGTCGGCCGAGGCGTATCCCAGGTGCTGCTCGTAGAAACGCGAGAGCCGCTCGCCCTCCTCGGTGAGCCAGGCGCGCGCCGCCTCGCCGCCCGGGAGCGCGCGCCACGCGCCGTCGTCGGGGCGGAGCGCGAAGAGCCAGCCGCGGCCGTAGTTCTCGCTCTTCACCAGCGTCGGCTCGCGCAGCACGTCGGTGTTCACGGCCACCACGGTGCCGGAGAAGGGCGCGGCCACGCGCGCCTCCTGGCCACCGCAGGAGATCCGGGCCACCGGCTCGCCGGCCTTCACCTGCTGCCCGGGTCGGGGCAGGTCCACCGCCACGGCCCAGGGGAGCAGGCGCTGCGCCAGGTCGTCGAGCCCGATCCGGAGCCTCTCCCCCTCCGGCCGCAGCCAGGTGTGCCCCGGCGCGTAGAGCAGCCCCCCGCGGAAGCGGAGGGCGCCCGCGGCGCGGTAGCCGAGGAGGTGCATCCGCGCGGCCTGGAGGGCGCGCAGCGCGCCGGAGAGGATCAGGACCGGGACGAGCAACGCCACCATGACGAGGAAGACGATGCCCAGCCGCGCGACCAGCCCGGCCACGAAGATTCCGGCCGACGTCAGCGTGTCGAGGATGGGTCCCATGGCCTGCTCCTTTCCGGTCCGCGATCGACTACCGGTGACACATGTCGCAGGAGTCGAAGTTGAAGGCCGCCTTGCCGTGGCAGGCGCCGCACTGGCCGCCCTTCTCCATGACCTCGTGGCGGATGGGCTTGCCGTCCACGGTGGCGCCCTTCTCGAGCGTCCTGAAGAGCTTGGGGTGGCAGTTGGTGCACCCGGGCGCCTTCGGGTCGACGTGGCTCTGGTGGCTGAAGGTCACCTTGCCCGGGCTCCCCTCGCCCTGCTTGAAGGCGTAGTCGGGGGGCAGCTTGTCGAGCCCGTCGGCGAGGGCGCCGGTGGCGAGCAGGACGGCGGCGGCGACGGCGAGGCGGCGGAGCTGGGTTCCGATCCGGTTCATGTGCGATCCCCTAGGATTCCTGCGTGCGGAAGAACTCGCGGGCGACGTCGTCCCAGTGGTCGGGGTCGATCTCCCGCGCGATGCCGTGGACCGGGGCGCCGCCGTCCTGGAGGACCGGGACGGGCTCGGGCGACAGGCGGGAAGCCAGCCTGCGCCCCTGCTCCTCGAGCCAGTCGCGGGCGGCCTGGCCGTCGAGCAGCTGGGCCCGGCTGCGCTTCCAGTCGGTGGGTCGCACCCGGAAGAGCCAGCCCTGGCCGTACGGCTCCGCCGCGGGCTCCGCGTTGTAGGCGATCACCTCGCCGTCCACCGGCGAGACGATCTTCACCCTGCGTCCGGCCGCGGCCAGCGTGGCCGCCGGCGCGCCCTGCTCCACCCGGTCGCCCGGCACGGGGAGCGTCATCCCGTCCAGGTCGCCGACCAGGCGGTGGCCCAGGTCGTCGATGCCCACCGCCACCGTGCCGTCGCCGTCGAGGCGCGCCCAGGTGTGGGCCGGGTGGAGGGCCACGTCGGAGGGGACCGTGAACCAGCCGGTGGCCACCTCGGGCTTCGGCTCGGCCACCTCCCGGGCCCTCTCCGCCGCCTTGCCGCCCTGGACGTAGCGCCAGAACCCGACGAAGAGCACCAGGTAGGTGACGGCGAGGCCGTACTCGATCAGCTTGGCGGAATACCCGCTCAGGAACTCGTTGCCGTGCATGTCGTCCCCCTCCTAGTGACCGGCGGCGCCGTCCATCGGGCGCAGCACGGGCATGCGGTTCACGATCCAGCGGAAGGCCAGGATGCCGATGACGACCAGCGCGAGCGAGACGGAGAGCTCCATCCAGCTCGGCCAGTAGCGGACCTCCTGGTTCCAGTTGTAGGCCACCAGCGACACGTTGAGCCGGTTCACCACGATGCCGAGGACGCCCAGGATCGCCGCGATCCGGACCGCCAGGATGTTCTGGTTGCGCGCGCCCCAGGCGTAGAGGATCGAGGGGAGGAGCACGAAGCCCAGCATCTCCAGCAGCCACCACTTGCCGTAGAAGCCCACCCCGATGAACCCGATGGCGTGGTTGTCGATGACGCCCTGCAGCTTGAGGAAGAAGTAGGCGAACATGACCACGGCGCCGGCCTTGGCGAGCCCGAAGCTGAGCTTCTCCACGTCGACGTGCTGCCCCTTGAACTGCTCGGAGAAGACCTTGTGGGAGATGGTGCTCTCCACGATGACCATGGAGATGCCGGCGATGACGGCGCTGACGAAGAAGAAGAGGAAGATCTGGCTCGAGTACCAGAGCGGGTGGAGCTTGCCCGGGGCGATGATGAAGAGCGAGCCGAGCGCCGACTGGTGCATGGTCGAGAACATCACCGAGAGCACCGTGAGGGCGAGCAGGGCCTTCTTGAGCGGGCGGTAGAAGCGCTCCCAGCCGAGCCACTCGAACAGGGGGACGGAGAACTCGAGGAAGAGGACGGTGGTGTAGCAGGCCACGCACCAGGCGACCTCGAAGAGGACCGACTGCGTGCCGTTGTTGGAGAAGATGCCCACCATGTTCCAGGGCTTGCCCAGGTCGGCGATGAGGCCGATGACGGCCATCATGTAGCCGAGGAAGCCGGTCAGGATCGCCGGCCGCTCGATGGGGTGGTACTCCTCGAGGTTGAAGATCTCCACCGCGGCGCCGATGGTGAACCCGCCCGCGGCCAGCGCGATGCCGGTCATCATGTCGAAGCCGATCCAGAGGCCCCAGGGCTGGGTCTGGGAGAGGTTCGTGGTGGCGCCGAGGCCGAACCAGAACCGCATGACGAGCACCGGCAGGCCCACCGCCAGGACGGCGGCGCTGACGATGCTGAACGGCGTCCAGAGCGACTTCAGGTAGGCGCGGAAGCTCATGCCGAGGAAGATCCGCTCCTGCACCCAGGAGCTCGGGCGCTCCGGCGTGGTGACGACGTTAGCCATGGTTCCCTCCGTCGGCCTTCCCGGCCCCGTGATCCGTTCCGTGCGACTTGCCCTTGCCCTTGCCCTCGCGGTGCGAGAACGCCCAGAGCCCCATCAGGAGCGGCGGCCACAGCGTCATGACCACCGGCGGCACGCCCAGCGCGCCCTTGACCAGCTTCGGGTACGAGTTGTCGTTGACGGCGACCTCGAACCCCAGCTTCTCGAACGGGACGTCGGTGATGTACATCCAGTTCGTCCCGCCGGCCTCGTGCTCGCCGTAGATGTGCTGCGTGTACTTGTCCGGGTTGCCGAAGACGCGGCGCCGGGCCTCCTCGACGAGGCGGCCGCGGGTGCCGTAGGTGAGCGCGCCGCTCGGGCACACGCCCACGCAGGCCGGGCTCTTGCCCTGGGCCTGGCGATCCGAGCAGAACGTGCACTTGCGGACCACCGGCAGCGGGCTGTTGTACTGGTACTTGGGGACCGAGAACGGGCAGGCCACCATGCAGTACCGGCAGCCCATGCACTTCGAGCCGTCGTAGGCCACCGGTCCGGTGGCCAGCTTGTCGAGCGCGCGCACCGGGCAGGCCGACGCGCAGGCCGGCTCCACGCAGTGCATGCACTGGCGCTTCACGTAGCGCGGCGTGCCGTCCCTCTTCTCGGTCCGGTTGACGACCGTGAAGCACTCCGGGCCGGTGGTGCGCATGGCCGCGAAGGCCGCGCCGTCGGCGGGCGGATCGGGGAGCTTGTTCGACTCGGCGCAGGCGGCCTCGCAGCCGCGGCAGCCGATGCACTTCGTGGTGTCGACGAGCACCGAGCTCTCGTCCTCACCGGGGGAGAGCATGGCGCCGTTGGCGTCCGCCCTGCCGGGAAGCGAGGCCAGTGCGGCGGTGCCCGTGGCGCCGGCGATCTGGAGGAAGGTTCGTCTGCCGAGCTTCATGGTGTGCTCTCCGGGTTCAGGGGATGCGGTTCAGGAATCCGACGACGACCAGACCGACGACGGCGAGTGCTGTGGCGGCGATCACGGCTGGGCTCCCTTCTTCTCGTTGGCTGTCTTGATCTCGGTCTCCAGCTCCTCGATCGTGTGGAGGGCGCGGGCGAGGGCCTCCCGGTAGAGGGCGCAGCCGTTGAAGGCGTCGCCCTCGCACGCGGAGGCGGTGCTGATGCGGTCGCTGGGGATGAGCTTCTTCTGCGGTGAGGCCTGGCAGAACACCATCGTCACCTCGGTCAGGTACGGACAGGTCATGACGTTCGCGTCCTCCCGGCCCATCTCCTTCGCAAGGGGTGGGCCAGAGTGGGCACGCGGCGTCGACCGGGGAAAAACCCGGCATTCACCAGGGGTTTTAGGGGAGGACCCGCACGGGGCGTGCAGGTGTCCGTGAAGTCGCCGCTGAGTTCCTCAACGGGCCCGCGAGGGCCTGCGGCGTGCAACCTGCGGACGTTCCTGGGGATATACGGGATCCGGCCGGATCGGAGAGATATTCACCAGACGTCGAGGTTCTCGGCACCCGGCCGGGGCGCGATTCACGTGGCGGAGGCGTCCGGCTCCTCGCCGTCGCGCCGGAGCTGGTACTTGCGAATCTTGTTGTAGAGCGTGACCCGGTCGATGCCGAGGAGCCGCGCCGCCTGGCTCACGTTCCCCCCGGTGTGGGAGAGCACGTCGGCGATGTGGCGCCGCTCGACGTCCTCGAGCGACGCCGGCTCTCCGGGGGCGTTCGCCCCCGGGGCCCGGGCGGGGGCCGGCGCGAGCCCCAGGTCGGCCGGCTTGATGACGTCGCCGTGGGCCACCACCGCGCCCCGCTCGAGGACGTTGCGCAGCTCCCGGACGTTGCCCGGCCAGTCGTGGGCCAGGAGCGCGGCCATGGCCTCGGGGGAGACCTTGACCCGCTTCTTCATCTCCGCCTCGAGCCGGTCGAGGAAGTGCTCGACGAGCAGCGGGATGTCCTCCTTGCGCTCCCGCAGGGGGGGCAGGTTCACCGGGATGACGTTGAGCCGGTAGAAGAGGTCCTCGCGGAACGACCCGTCGGCGACGGCCTTCTTGAGGTCCTTGTTGGTGGCCGCGATGATCCGGACGTCGACGTCGATGGGATCGTTGCCCCCCACCCGGTGGAACTTCCGCTCCTCGAGCACCCGCAGGAGGTCGAGCTGCAGCTTGGGCGAGATGTCCCCGATCTCGTCGAGGAAGAGGGTCCCGCCGCTGGCCGCCTCGAACTTCCCCTTCCGCCGCGCGGTCGCGCCGGTGAAGGACCCCTTCTCGTGGCCGAAGAGCTCGCTCTCCAGCAGGGTCTCGGTGAGCGCGGCGCAGCTCATGGCCACGAACGGGCCGCCGGCCCGCGGGCTCTCCTCGTGGATGGTCCGGGCGAGCACCTCCTTGCCGCTTCCGCTCTCCCCGAGGACCAGGATGGTGGAGTTGGACCGGGCCGCCACCTGGGCCAGCTCGAAGACCCGCTGCATGGCGGCGCTCTTCGAGACCAGGTCACGGAAGCGGTGCTCCTTCTTCAGCGCCTTGCGGAGGACGGCGTTCTCCCGGACCAGGCTCTGCTGTGCCACCACCTTCTGCATGAGGAGGGAGAGCTCCTCCGGGTCGAAGGGCTTCACCAGGTAGTCGAAGGCGCCGAGCTTCATGGCGGTGACCGCGGTGTCCACCGTGGCGTAGGCCGTCATCATGATGATGGCCGCGTCCGGCTGGAGCTTGCGGGCCTCCTCGAGGACCTGGAGCCCGTCCATGCCGGGCATCTTCAGGTCGACGAGCATGACGTTCCATCGGTCGGTCTTCATCAGCTCGACGGCGGACCGCCCGTCCGGGGCGTTCGCCACCTGGAAGCCGTCCTCCTGGAGCCAGCCGCCGAGCGATTCCCGGACGATCTCCTCGTCGTCGACCACCAGCACACGGGTGTTCTCTCCGGTCATCTCGCCTCTCCCCCGCTCCGCGTCACGCGATCGCGGCACTTCGAGCAGAATTCCCCGCGCTTCCTGTCCACGTCCCGGGCGCTGGCCGACCGCCCCATCACGCAGCCCGGGCTGTCACAGTGGACGAGCCCGAAGCAGTGGCCCAGCTCGTGGACCGACTCCTTCGCCAGCCGCTCCACCGCCACCCGGGGATCGGGCAGCCCCGGCTCCCCGAGCCGCGCCGTGGAGACCACGGCGGCGCGGCCGTTCAGCTGGGCCTCCCCGAAGACGAAGGTCAGGATGGGGATGAAGAGGTCCTGGTCGGTCACGGCCAGGACCTTTCCCGGCGGTCCGGCCGTGGCCAGCCAGGAAAGGATGCGCGCCGTGGACCACTGCTTGCGCCGGTGGTCGTAGGCGTCGGGCGGCCGGTCCGGCCCGTCCCAGATCCGCACGTTCGCCCCCAGGGCCTTCCCCAGGTGGAGCCGAACGTGCTCGAGCGTCCGCGCGCCGGGATCCTTCTCGCCGATCCACCACAGGTGTATCGCCTCCACGTCACGACCCGCGTGCCGCGGGGAGCCGGATGGTGAACCGGGTCCCCTTCCCCGGCTCGCTGTCCACGGACACGCGCCCCTTGTGCCGGTCGACGATGCCGTACACCACCGAGAGCCCGAGCCCGGTGCCCTTTTCCTTCGTGGTGAAGAACGGATCGAAGATCTTCTGCATCAGCTCCGGCGGGATGCCCGGCCCGTCGTCCTGGAAGACGATCTCGACCCCGTCCTCCTCCGGGAGCGGCCGGGTCGCGACCCGCAGGTGCCCGCCCCTGCCGATGGCCTCGATGGCGTTGATGACGATGTTCATGAAGGCCTGGCGGATCTGCCCGAAGTCGGCGTCGACCATGGGCACCCGGGCCAGGTCCTTCTCGACGAGCAGGCCCTGGATGGCCACCTGGTTGGCCACCAGTTGGAACACCTCCTCCACCACCTGGTTCACGTCGACGTCCTTGAGCTGCAGCGGCCGTTCCCGCGCGAAGTCGAGGAGGTTCCGCACGATGGCCGAGCAGCGCTCCGACTCCCGCTGCACGAGCGCCAGCTGCTTCACCAGCGTGCGCCGCTCCGCGTCGCCCACCGGCCCGTGCTCGATGGTGCGGATCATGAGCTTCGCGAAGGTGAGGATGCCGGCCAGCGGGTTGTTGATCTCGTGGGCGATGGAGGCCGAGAGCTTCCCCAGCGAGGAGAGCTTCTCGGTGCGCACCAGCGTGTCCTGCGCCGCCCGCAGCTCGCTCGTCCGCTCCTCGACCTTCTCCTCGAGCTGCTCGTTCAGCGACTGCAGCTCCCCCTCGACCCGGCGCAGGGAGCGCGTCATGTCGTTGAACGACGCAGCGAGCAGGCCGAGCTCCCCCCGGGCGTCGACGTGGATCTCGGTGTCCAGGTCGTCGTGGGCCACGCGCCGCGTGGCCTGGACGAGCGCCTCCACCGGCCGGACCACCCGATACTTGGCGACGTACCAGAAGACGGCGCCGAGGAGCAGCGCGAGGAGCGCGGAGAGCACCAGGGTGACCCGGCGGAAGACGGAGAGGTCCTTGTCCACCTGCCCGAGCGACACCCCCACGTCGAGCACCCCCACCACCACCCGCTCCCGCGGGTGGGCGTGGCAGGCGCTCGTCGTGCAGTCGGGGCTCGACCGGAGCGGCGTGACCATGGAGAGGACGCGCCCCTGGCGGCCGTCGTAGACGCGGGCCCGGAGCGCGTCGACCGGCACGGTGAGGCTCTCGTTCTCCCCGTGGCAGGCCCGGCAGCCCTCGGCCCCCTTGTCCACGAGCCGGCCCCGCTCCCCCTCCACCGTGGAGAAGGTGATGCGCCCCTCCTTGTTGAACAGGCGCACGTGGTCGATGCCGGGCTGGCGGCCGATGTTGTCGATGATGGCGTAGGCGTCGGCTCGCTGGTCCGCCATCATGGCATTCCGGAGCGATGCGGAGATGGTCTCGCTGAGGAGCGTCGTCGAGGTGGTGACGCCGGAGAGCCGCTGCCGGGCGATGGTCATCTCCACGACCGCGAAGGTGACCACCGTGGCCACGACGAGCGCCGCGGCCACGCCGAGCAGCTGGGTGGAGATCCGGTCGCGCCAGGGGATCGAGTCGAGCGCGTCCGGTTCGTTCGCGGAACGCGGCGGCACGCTCCCCGGCTGCACCCCTGGTGTCACGGGCGGGGGGACGTCGTTCCCACCCGCTTCGCTGGACGACTCTTCCCGCACCCCTTGCCTCCCCGCGCGAGAGCCTGGTTGCCACCCTACTCCTCTCGCCGTAAACGTCCATTGTCGCGAATCAACCCGACCCGCCAGGAACGTGAGGCCGGGATCCGGACGGTTTAGAAGGGATCCCCATGCACGCCGTCCTCCTCATCCGATGCGCCGATCGCCCGGGGATCGTGGCCGCGGTCTCCACCTTCCTCTTCCGGCACGGCGCCAACGTGGTGGATCTCGACCAGCACTCCACCGAGGAGGATCCGGGGACCTACTTCATGCGGCTCGAGCTCCAGACCGGCGGGCTCGACGTCCCGCTCCCCCGGCTGGGCGAGCTCTTCGCCGCGGAGGTGGCGGGGCCCATGGGAATGGAGTGGCGTCTCGCCAGCCATGCGGATCGCCGCAGGGTCGGCGTCCTCGTGTCCCGCCACGACCACGCGCTCCTCGACCTGCTCTGGAACTGGCGCCGCGGCGAGCTGCGCGCCGAGATCCCCGTCGTGATCTCGAACCACCCCGACCTGCGCGGGGCGGTGGAGTCCTTCGGGGTCCGCTTCCTCCACGTGCCGAACGACCGGGACTCGCGCCCCGCGGCCGAGGCCGCCATGATCGAGGCGCTCTCCGGCCAGGTGGACGTGGTGGTCCTCGCCCGGTACATGCAGATCCTCTCGGCCGGGTTCGTCGACCGGTTCCCGGGGCGGATCATCAACATCCACCACTCCTTCCTGCCGGCCTTCGCGGGGGCCGACCCGTACCGCCAGGCCTACGATCGGGGAGTGAAGATCGTGGGGGCGACGGCCCACTACGTCACCGCCGAGCTCGACGCGGGCCCCATCATCGACCAGGACGTGGCCCGGGTGAGCCACCGGTACTCGGTGGAGGACCTCCGGTCGCTCGGGCGGGACCTGGAGCGGCGCGTGCTCTTCCGCGCGGTGCGGTGGCACTGCGAGGACCGCGTCCTCGTCCACGGCAACAAGACCATCGTCTTCGCCTGAGGGAGGCCCCCGGTGCACGCCCGGCTCGTGGATGGAATGGAGGCGCTGGTCCTCGACCTGCAGGCGACCATCATCGCCGCGCTCGAGGCGGCCGACGGGGCGGGCCGGTTCGCCCGCGACGCCTGGCGG
>JBAVCR010000047.1:0-5851 GCA_049586815.1 Anaeromyxobacteraceae bacterium | reverse complement strand
ACGTTGCCCGCCACCCCCACGAGGCCGAGGAGCGCGGAGATGCGGTCAGGAGCGGCCTGGATCTGCGTCTGCGTAGGAATAGGAGATCTCCACCTGCTGGGGGGAACCGTCCTCGGCTGCCACGTTGGACACGCCGGCGTACCGGACGAGGCGACCCGAGACCGGGTCGTACTCCCCGACGAGCGACGGGGCGAGGAGCCGGAGCAGGAAGCTCGTGGGCTCGAACCGCACCCGGACGAGGCCGCCGGGGAGCCGCTCCCCGCGCAGCTGGAAGCCGTAGGCGTCGAGCCGGCCGGGGAGGGCGAGCGAGACCTTCAGCACCTCGCCGCGGGCGAGCCGGTCGAGGTGGGCCCGGGCGTAGCGATCGAGCCCCTGCCCGGCGACCAGCGGCAGGTCCTCGGGGAGCGGGAGCACCTTCGACCGCTCCCCGTCCTGGAGGCGCACGCCGTCGGGAGCCTTCCGCACCAGCTCGCGCAGGCCGGTGCGCAGGTCCTGGAACTCGTAGTCGGGCGCGAAGGACCCGGGCTCGTAGGCGGAGACCAGCCGGGCGATGGGGCGGCCGTCCGGCGCCCGGTAGCGGGTCTCGGCGGAGACCACCTGGCCGTTCGAGAGGCGGACCTCGTGCTCCTCGACGTAGGCGACGCCCCCGTCGCTGGAGCGGGCAACGCCCTGGAAGCGCACCACCTCCGGACCTGCCCCGGCCGGGCCGGCGGGCGGCGATGCCACGAGGAGGGCGGCGAGAGCGGCGAGCGCGGTCATGGCTAGGCCCTCCCCCGGGGGCGGGCGAGCAGCATCTGCGCGTCGCCGAGGTAGCCCTCGGCGAAGCCGGCCTCGCAGTAGCAGAGGTAGTAGTGCCAGATCCGGCGGAAGCGCTCCTCGGTGATGCGCGACACCGCCTCGGCGTTCCGCGCCAGGTTCTCGCGCCAGGCGGCGAGCGTGGTGGCGTAGTGCGGCCCGATGTCGTCGAGGCGCCGCAGGGTCAGGTCGGAGTTCCGGGTCGCGGCCTGCAGGAGCGCCGTGATCGAGGGGATGTTCGAGCCGGGGAAGACGTGGCGCTTGATGAAGTCGACCCCGCGGACGTGCTGGTCGTAGCGGGCGTCGGCGATGGTGATGGTCTGGAGGGCCATGAGCCCCTCGTCGGTGAGCAGGGACGCGCACTTCTGGAAGAAGGTGCCGTAGTAGTCGGCGCCCACCGCCTCGAGCATCTCCACCGAGACGAGCTTGTCGAACTGGCCCGTGAGGTCGCGGTAGTCGGTGTGGAGCACGGTCACCGAGTCGGACAGCCCCGCGTCGGCGATGCGGCGGCGGGCGCGGGCCAGCTGGTTCGCCGAGATGGTGGTGGTGGTCACCCGGCAGCCGTACCGGGAGGCGGCGTGCAGGGCGAAGGCCCCCCAGCCCGAGCCGATCTCGAGGAGGTGGTCGTCGGGCCCCAGGCGGAGCATCCGGCAGAGGCGGTCGATCTTGGCGATGCTCGCCTCCTCGAGCGTCGACTCCGGGCGCTCGAAGATCCCGCAGGAGTAGGTCATGGTCGGGTCGAGCATGAGCTGGAAGAAGTCGTCGCCCAGGTCGTAGTGCTCGGTGATGTTGCGCCGGCTGCCGGATCGGGTGTTGCGCCGCAGCGCGTGGCGGACGGCGTCGACGGGACGGCGCAGCGCGGCGAGCCCGGCCTCGAGGCCGTCCATGGCGGACACGTTCCGGGCCACGAGCCGGACCACCGCGGTGAGATCGGGAGTGTCCCAGTCGCCGTCGGCGTACGACTCGGCGGCGCCGAGCGTCCCGCCGGTGGCCACGCGCCGCCAGAAGGCCGGGTTGCGCACCACCACCTCGGCGGCGAGGCCGTCGCGGGCGGGATTGCCAAAGGTCGTGCTGGCGCCTCCCTCGCGGAGGGTGAGCTGCCCGTCGGCGAGGCTGGAGAGGCGCGGGAGGACGAGCGGGCGGAAGGAGAACCCGGCGGGTGCGGCGGCTCCGGCCTGGGCGTGGGTGGTCATGGCGCGCTCCTCGGCGCGGCCGCGGCGGCCGCGCGCTTCGTGGGGTGGACGTGGAACGGGGTGCCCTTCACCCAGAGGCGAAGGGCCTGCCAGTAGATGGCGGCGTGGACCTTCCAGGCCATGAGGGGCTGCAGGAGGGCGGTCCGGCGGAGCGCCGCGGGGGAGATGGCGCGCCGGCGAAGCGCCAGGCGGGCCCGGAACACCTCGGAGCCGTCCTGGAGGTTCTGCATCTCCACGTCGAGCTTCTCGCCGGGGACGCCGAGCCTCCAGGCGTACGACTGCTCCATCGGGAAGAAGGGCGAGACGTGGAACCGCTTCTCGAAGCGGGAGTCGGCGCCGTCGTCGCCGGCCGGCAGCACGTAGGCGTGCCGCTCGTTCCACGGGGTGTTCGTGATCTCGGCGACCACCGCCCGCAGCCGCTCCCCGTCGGCGTCGAAGCAGTAGTAGAAGCTCACCGGGTTGAAGACGTGGCCGAGCGAGCGCACGTGGGTGAGGAGCCGCACCGGCCCCGAGGGGCGGAACCCGAGCGCCGCCTCGACGCGGTCGCGCACCTCGCCGGCCAGGTCGCGCTCCGGATCGCCCAGGTAGTCGGAGCGGCGGAACCCGCGCACGCCGAGTCCCGGAAGCTCGGCGAGGTCGAGGTACAGCATGTAGACGCGGTAGGAGAACGCGTGCGCGCGCGGCCCGCGGCGCGCGTGCGAGACGACGCCCTCGTAGATCGCGCTCGCCGTCGAGGTCACAGTGCCTCCCCGAAGCGCTCGCATACCCGGAGCGCGCTCACCACGCCATCCTCGTGGAAGCCATTGCGCCAGTAGGCTCCGCAGTAGCTCGTGTCCCGGTGGCCGATGAGCTCGGGGTGCCTCTTCTGGGTAACCACGCCGGAGGGGGAGAAGATGGGGTGGTCGTAGGTGACGTCGAGGATCGTGCGGTCGTCGGCCACGGCCCCGTCGCGGTTCAGGGTGACGAAGTAGTCGCGCCGCGCCGCCGGGCCCTGCAGCCGGTTCATCCAGTAGGTGACGGTGGCGCCGTCCTGGCCGGCGTCGTCCAGGTGGTAGTTCCAGGCGGCCCAGGCCTGCTTCCGGCGGGGCATGACCCGCTCGTCGGCGTGGAGCCGGACCTTGTTGGCCCGGTAGGGGAACTGCCGGAGGAGCTCGGTCTCGAGCGGCGACGCGTCGCCGAGCATGCGCAGCGCCTGGTCGGCGTGCACGGCCACCACGGCGTGGTCGAACCTCTCCGGGGCCTGCCCGGCGGCCTTCACGAGGACGCCGTCCTCGCGGGTGATGCGCTCCACCGGGGAGGAGGTGCGGACCTCGCCGCGGAAGCCGCCCAGGATGGCCCGGACGTACTCCCGGGACCCGCCCTGCACGGTGAGCCACGGGAAGGCGCGGGTCGCCTCGAGGAAGCCGTGGTTCTCGAAGAAGCGGGCCAGGAAACGGGCCGGGAACTCGCGGACCCCCTGGCAGGAGGAGGACCACACCGCGCCGACCAGGGGGAGCAGGTGGTCCTCGACGAAGCCGCGCGAGTACCCGCGCGCCTCGAGCCACTCGAGGAGCGGCACCTCGGAGCCCTCGTCGAGGAGGTCCTTCGCCTCGCGGTAGAAGCGGAAGATGTCGAGGAGCATGCGGTGGAAGCGCGGGTCGAGCAGGTTCCGCTTCTGGGCGAAGATCGCGCCCAGCGCCGGGGCGCCGTACTCGAAATCGCGGCGGTCGCTCCGCACCGAGAAGCTCATGTCGCTCTCCTTCCAGGGAACGCCGAGCTGGCGGAGGAGGGCGAGGAAGTTCGGGTAGGTCCGCTCGTTGAAGACGATGAAGCCCGTGTCCACCGGGACCTTGCGGCCGTCCTCGGCGACGTCGACGGTGTGGGTGTGGCCGCCGATGCGGGCGTCGGCCTCGAAGAGCACGACGTCGTGGCGGCGCGCGAGGACGTGCGCCGCGACGAGGCCGGAGATGCCGGAGCCGACGACCGCGATCCTCACCGGACCCCTCCGGACTTCCCGAGGCGGTAGTGGGAGACGTGCCACTCGCGTCCGCCGTCGAAGCCGAAGAGCTCGGCGCAGGCGAGGAAGAACATCTGCCAGCGTCGGACCTGGATCCTCGCCTCCGCCGGCGAGAGCGGCCCGGTGAGTGCGGCGGTGGCCTCCTCGGCGTTCTCGAGCAGCCGCTCGTGCCAGGACTCCGAGGTGCGCGCGTAGTGCGTGCCCGGCACCACCCAGTGCTCCTCCACCGAGAGCGGGCCCGCGATCCGCGGCAGGAGGTCGTGCGAGGGCATCATGCCGCCGGTGAAGAAGTGGCGACCCATCCAGTCGTCGGCGGCGTCGGTCGAGAAGAGGTAGGCGAAGCGGGTGCTCGCGAAGACGTGGATGAAGAGCTTCCCGCCCGGGGAGAGCCAGGAGGAGATGCGCTGGAGGAGCAGCGGCCAGTTGCGCATGTGCTCGAACATCTCCACCGAGACCACCCGGTCGAAGGTGCCGGGCGCCTCGAAGCGATTCATGTCGCAGGTGACGATCTCGACGTTGTCGAGCCCGCGGCGGTGGGCCTCCGCGAGGATGAACTCCCGCTGGCTGCCCGAGTTGGAGACGCCGACCACCCGGGAGGAGGGGAAGTGCTCGGCCGCCCAGAGCGAGAAGCTGCCCCAGCCGCAGCCGAGGTCGAGGATGCGGTGGCCGTCCTGGATGCCGGCCCGCTCGGCGGTGAGCGCCAGCATGGCCTCCTCGGAGGCGTCGAGGGTCGACACGCCGGCCGGCCAGAGGCCGCTCGAGTACTTCATGCGGGCGCCGAGGACCGCGCGGTAGAAGGCGGCGGGCACCTCGTAGTGCTGCTCGTTGGCGAGCGCCGGCACCGGGGCCACCTCCGCGCCCTCCATCGAGGAGATGAAGCGGGCCAGGGCGGCCTCGCGGTCGGCGTGGCGCCGCTCCTCGTCGCGGATCCGGCTGCGGAGCAGCCGACGGATGCCCATGCGGACCACGGGGGTGGGGACGAATCCTCTCTCTGCCAGGTCGATTCCGAGGCTCATGCATCCAAGTCTAAATCGCCTGAATCGTCTCCGCAACCGAATCGAACGTTGCAAATACGGACATGAACGACTACATAGAGGTCGAAATGGACGATTTGCTCTCCACCGTCGACGTGGGACGTCTGGCCGGGGTCGGTCCCACCGCAGTGAAGCGATGGGCGGATCAGGGGCTCCTCCCCTGCGTGAAGACTGCGGGGGGGCACCGGCGCTTCGAGCGCCGGGAGGTGGAGCGCTTCCTCGAAGCGACCCGCGGCTCGGCGGCCCGGTCCTTCGTCGATCTCCTGCTCCAGTCCGACGGGCTGGGCGTCGAGGCGCGGCTCCTCACCGAGCGGTCCCGGCTCGGGTCCTGGCTCGGCGTGGCCACCCTCCTCGGCGAGGCGCTCGTCGAGCTGGGCGATCGGTGGCGCGCCGGAACCGTGACCATCTACCAGGAGCACGTGGCGTCGGAACGGCTGGGCCGCGCGCTGGCCCGCATCTCCGACGCCCTTCCCGTCGCTCCCGACGCCCCGCGCTGCGTCCTCGCCTGCGCGGAGGGAGACCGGCACGCGCTCGGCCTCTCCCTCGTCGAGGTGGCGCTTCGGGAGGCGGGCTGGGCGACCCTCTGGGCCGGCCAGGACACACCGGCCACCGAGCTCGCCGCGGTGGCGACCCGGGGCGACGCGGAGATGATCGCGGTCTCGGCCTCGTCGGCCACGACCGACGCGGCCGCGCTGGCCGTCCAGGCGAAGATCCTCGGGAAGGCCTGCGCCGCGGCGGGGGTGGAGCTCGTGTACGGGGGAAGCGGACCTTGGCCAGACCCGCCCCCCGGCGGACGGCTCATCCGCGCCATCGGGCCGTTCGTGGCGCACGCC